>CACXGK010000066.1 GCA_902767115.1 uncultured Ruminococcus sp. | reverse complement strand
CCTGGACCTGACCAGCTTTTTGAAAAAAGCTGGACCAAAAACTTTTGCGTTTGCTTCACGCTTTCAGGAATGTTTTTTGACAGACTGTACTGTTACGCCTGCGCCGCTGCGAGGAAATCCGCAAGCGTTCCGGTTCCGCCTGCGCCGATATAGGCGGCGTACTGGAGGATGGTCGCAGCATCGCCGGCATTGAGGGTGCCGTTGCCGTCGGCATCTGCGGCGGCGGTCTGCGCTTCACTCAAGCCGGATTCTGCCCCGGCACCGATAGCGGCAAGCGCAATGAGCAGGTCAGCCGCATCAGATGCATCTACCTTGGCATCGCCCGATACATCGCCGAGAAGGGCTTCTGCGGCAGGCGCAGCGCCGAGGGATTGGAAGGTGTAGCCGTATTCCTCGGCGTAGGTCTGGGCGGTGCTGCCCTCATAGCCGAAGATCGTGCCGTTGAAAACATCACCGACACCCGATTCGTACCGATTGGAGATCGTGCTTTTATCCGAGAATATCTCGCATTCTGGATTCAAAATCGTGATGGAGTTCAATGCTTTGCAGGAGCAAAATGCCATTGATCCGATCTCGGTTATATTTTCAGGTATCACAACATCTTCCAAGCCGCTGTCGTAAAATGTTGTTTTTGCAATGGCTGTCACATTTTCCGGAAACGCAATTGTCTTTAGACCTGAGCATCCAAAAAACGCAGCACTATTTATAACCGCAACACTTTCCGGAAGATCTATACTTGTAACATTAGAGCACCCATAAAAGGCAAACACACCAATTTTTGTGATCTCACCTGAAAGCTGTATGTCGTTGATTTCTGTCTTAAACTCTTTCCATGGCGCCCAAACATCTTCGCCGGAATAGTCCTCCATCTCTCCTTCACCCGAAATCGTCAGCGTCCCCGTGCTCTCATCAAATGTCCACGTCAGGTTCTCACCGCAGGTGCCGGATTTGCTGTCAGAGGTCGGTTCCTCAGTGGGTTCCTCAGTGGGTTCCTCCGTCTGCGCAGGTGCAGCGCCGAGGGATTGGAAGGTGTAGCCGTATTCCTCGGCGTAGGTCTGGGCGGTGCTGCCCTCATAGCCGTAGATCGTGCCGGTGTAGGTGTAGGATGATGCTTCCGAATCCCACCCGTTACAAATCGTATTGTCGGAGTCATAAATTTCGCAGGCAGGGTGCAGGATGGTGACAGAGGTCAGGCTTGTGCAGCCATCGAACGCATAAATCCCGATACTCGTCACTTTGTCCGGAATGGTGACGGAGGTCAGGCTTGTGCAGTCCAAGAATGCGCCGTCTCCGATGCTTGTCACACTGTCCGGGATGGTGACAGTGGTCAGAGCTTTGCAGTGTTCAAAAGCATAATTGCCGACGCTTGTCACGCCATCTGCGATCACAACATCCCCTTCACAGAGCGTTGCATCGATCAGGATGCCATTGACGATGACCTGCGGGTGTGCCTGCTGCTGTTCTGTGAGCCAGGGGGTTTTGCTGAAGGCGTACTCACGGATGCTCGTCACGCTCTCCGGGATGTTGACAACGGTCAGACCTTCACACATCCGGAACGCCGCCTTGCCGATGCTTGTCACGCTGTCCGGGATGGTGATCTCGGTCAGACCGCAAAGCTCGAAGGCAAGGTTGCCGATGCTCGTCACACTGTCCGGAATGGTGACTTTGGTCAGGCTTTCACAGTAACGGAAGGCGTAATCGCCGATACTCGTCACGCTGTCCGGGATGTTGACCTTGGTCAGTTTTTTGCAATCGTAGAACGTTTCGTTTGCGATCTCCGTCACGCCCTCCGGGATGGTGACAGCGGTCAGACTGCTGCAATTATAGAATGCACCTTTTCCGATGCTCGTGACGCTCTCCGGGATGGTGATGGCAGGCAGTGCGCCGCAGCTATTGAATGCAAGCTCGCCGATGCTGGTCACACTGTCCGGAATGGTCACAGAGGTCAGGTTAATGCAATTAAAGAACACGGATTTGCCGATGCTCGTTATGCCGTTCTCAATGACGATCGCCTTGATCTGAGGGGCGCTGACGGATTCCCTCCACGCATCGTTCTCGATTTCTCCCGTGCCGGAAAAGGTCATCGTCCCGGTGCTCTCGTCAAATTTCCACGCTGCATTCTCGCCGCAGGTGCCCTCGTTTGCTGCTGTTTCGGCAGCGGATACGGTCAGCAGCGGCAGATTCGCCGGGATATTCGTTCCCATCATGGCAAGTGCCAGCAAGCCGGCGGTCAGTTTTTGAAATTTCATCATCTATTCCTCCTATTATTCTTTATGACAGCATAATGTGTCATACATTCGGATCTACAATAAATTCCGAGAGTGTCCCCTTGCCGCCGGCGCCCTGGTAGGCGGCGTATTGCAGAATGACGGTGGCATCGGCGGCATTGCGTCTGCCGTTCCCGTCTGCATCGACACGGGCGATCTGCGCACTCGTCAGCCCGGTGCTCTGCCCTGCGCCGTAAGCCGCAAGTGCAACGAGCAGCATCGACGCATCGGATGCATCGATCTTGCCGTCACCGTTGATATCGCCGATAGTGGGGGTCTGCGGCTGCGGCTCCGGTTCTGGTTCCGTAGTTACGGGCGCTGCCATGTTCTTGAAATTGTAGCTGTACTTCTCGGCATACGCCTGTGCGGTGGAGCCTTCGGCGCCGAGGATGGTGCCGTGATAGTAAAACGTTTGTGTCTCGGAGTCGTATCCGTTGCTGATCGTGGCGTCTTCGTCAAAGATCGTGCAGTCCGGATTCAGGATGGTGACAGACTCCAGGGAATCGCATTTCATGAAGGCATCATAGCAGATCTTGTTCACGTTCTCCGGAATCACGATCGACTTGAGTGCGTTGCAGCCAACAAATGCGTATTCTCCGATGAATTTCACACTGTCCGGGATGGTCACGGACTCCAGTGCGCTGCATCCTGAAAAGACCTGGGAGCTGATTCCTGTCAGACCTTCCGGGATGTGTACGGAGCGCAGCGACTCGCAGCCATCAAATGCCTGATAGGAGATGCTTGTCACGCTGTCCGGGATGTGGATGTCCGTCAGCGCCGTACACTTATAAAAGGCAAGGTTTTCAATGCTTTTCAGACTGTCCGGCAGCGTCACAGACGTCAGGGCAGTGCATCTTTCAAATGCGCACCACCGGATGCTCGTCACGCCCTCCCCGATCACGACCTGCTTGATCTCCTCGGTGTGTCCGGTCCAGTCCACGTCGATCATGTCACCCTCGCCGTTGATATAGAGCGTCCCGGTGCTTTGTTCAAATTTCCACTCCAGTTGATCCTTCTGCTCTATGGGCTTGCCGGCTTCGTCGAGGTACTGAAAATTGCGGCTATATTTCTCGGCGTAAGCCTGTGCGGTGGAGCCTTCATAGCCGCAGAGGGTGCCTTTGAAGATCGACTCCTCCGCATTATAGTCCCTTCCGTTATTGAAGGTCAGTTCATGGTCAAAGATCTCACAGTCCGGATTCAGGATGATGACAGAGGCAAGCTTCATGCAGTTGTAGAAGGCACTCTGCCCGATGCTTGTCACGTTCGCCGGGATCGTGACCTCGGTCAGGGCTTCGCAGTCCGAGAATCCGGCGTACTCGATGGCGGTAAGGCTTTCCGGAAGGGAGACCGACTGGAGGTTCTCACACGTATCAAATGCCCGGTCCCCGATCGTTGTCACGCCTTCCGGGATGGTCACAGAGGTGATCTCATCGTTCGGGCAGAAGGCGTTCTCCCCGATGCTTGTCACGCCATTCGGAATGACGACATCGCCCGTGCAGGTCGTCCCGTCGATCACCATGCCGTTCACGGTCACAATCGGGTTTTCTGCCTGCTTTGCATCGAGCCAGGCGGTATTCTTAAATGCCCATCCTCCGATCTTTGTCACGCTTTTCGGGATGGTGACATCCTCCAGCGCATAGCAGTCGATAAACGCTTGATCTCCGATCTCGGTCACGCCGTCCGGGATCTTGACAGACGTCAGCGAACAGCACGCATGGAATGCCGCACCCCCGATCCTGGTGACGCTGTCCGGGATGGAAATGGATTTCAGCCGGGAGCAGCCCATAAAGCTTTCACTGGCGATCGTTGTCACGCCCTCCTCGATCACAACCGTTCCGATCATATCGTAGATCTGATACAAGGACGGCGTTTTCATCGCACCCTTACCGGAAATGGTGAGGGTGGCGGTCTTGTAATCATACTTCCATGTCACGTTCTCACCGCAGTCGCCCTCGGTTCTGTAGTCGCTGGGAAGCGGCGCCGTGCCGGGGTTCTTGCCGAGGGACTGGAAGGGCGCATCGATCAGACCGGCATAGGTCTGGGCGGTGGAATCCTCGTAGCCGCAGATCACCGCCATGCCGGTGCCGTCCTTCTGTCCGGACAGCGGATCGTACCCCGGAAAATAGCAGTACGGATTCAGGATCGTGATCTTGGTCAGCGAATCGCACAGATAGAATGCGCCCGACTGGATCACGCCCACACTTTCGGGCAAGGTGACCTCGGTCAGCTTGTCGCAATCCCGGAATGCCATTTCACAGATGTTCCCCAGGCTGTCGGGGAATGTGATGGTGCTCAGATTCTTACAGCCATAAAATGCGTGATCCCAGATGGTCACCACGCCTTCGGGGATGGTGACAGAGGTCAGGCTTTCGCAGCCGGAAAATGTCTCACTGTTGATAAACTCCATGCCCTCCGGGAGGGTGATGGACGCAAGCTGGGTGCAGTCATGAAATGCCTTCTCCCCGATACTGACCACACTGTCCGGAATGGAGACAGAGGTCAGGATGTGGCATTCCGAAAAGGCACCGTAGTCAATGCTCAGCACGCCGTTTGCGATCTCGACGGTCTTGATCTGGTCATAAAGCGGCTCCCAGGGGTGGCTCGTCATGTAGCCCGTGCCGGTGATGGTGAGCTTGCCGGTCTTGGTGTCCAGCTTCCATGTCATGCTCTCACCGCAGGTGCCCTCGGTCGGGGTCTCCTCGGCGGCGCATACGGTCAGGGACGGCAAGTACGCCGGGATGCTCGCCCCCAGCATTGCAATTGCCAGCAAGCCGGCGGTCAGTCTGTTTCTTTTCATCATAGATACTCCTGTCTATTCTAATTATGGTCTATCAAATTTGGTACATTTTCTATTATAGCACTTTTGTCTCTGATTTGCAAGTAATAGCAGAATACCCTGCAACATAGAGCACAAATTATCAGATTCTATTGCAAATGATGCGGATTCTGTGACCGCATTTCAAAGATTTACTTAAATTTGATACAAAACTATGAATTTTTTTGTAAAACCCTTGCAATTTTCTCCGGTTTGTATTACAATAAGAGTAGTATCCGTCAGATATTCTTGGGGGAATGCCGGCGGAGCGTAAGTCTATTTTACATTTTTACATATCTAAAAGAGAGGGATACCACTATGAGAAAACTGAGAAAGGTACTCGCTGCTGCAATCAGTGCAGTACTCCTGTGCAGCGCTGCGGCTGTTCCGACACTTCCGGCTGCTGCCACAGACACCATCGAGAGCAACTATACCTGGGATACCCTGAAGATGGGCGGTGCCGGCTTCGTTTCGGGCATCGTGACCGGTCAGAAGGAAATGTATCTGCGTACCGACGTTGGCGGCGCCTACCGATACGATTACGACCAGAAGCGCTGGGTACAGCTCTTTGGCTTCCTCAACGAGGACGACAGAGGTCTGCTGAGCTGCAAGGGCATTGCCATTGATCCGACTGACGATATGACCGCATACTTCCTCTGCGGCTGCGCATACTTCTCGGATGCAAAGACCTGCATCTTCAAGACCACCGACGGCGGCAAGACCTTCACCAGCGTGGACGTGACCGATCAGATCCAGGTTCACGGCAACGGCGACGGCCGTGAGTGCATCGAGCCCATCGCAGTCGATCCCGACAACCCCGACACCATCTATGCAGGCGGCGACGTGACCGGCGGCAAGTCTGCCCTCATCAAGTCCACCGACGGCGGCAAGACCTGGAATCCCGTCGAGGGCTACGATAAGCTCGGTCTGTTCTCCGGCGAGCTGAAATACCCCTCCTGGACGGATCACATGGTAAGAGGCACCGAGCCTGCCAAGCTCTACAACGAGCAGAACGGTATTGGCTGCGTCTACATTGAGGGCGGCAAGGTCTATGTCGGCACCTCCGTGACCGGCGAGGCAAATATCCATGTGGCAAGCGTCAAGGATGACAAGTTCGAGCCGATCGAGGCACTCCCGAACGAGAATTATCCGCTTTCCATCACCAGCGACCACAACGGCAATCTGTTCTTCACCTACATCGGCGGTCTGGCATTCGCCGGCGGCGCAGGCGGTGCGTACAAGTACAACATCAAGTCCGGCGAGGTCGAGAAGCTCTCCGTTTCCGATAACTCCATCGGTATGATCGAAGTTGACAGAAAAGACCCGAACAAGATGTTTGCACGTACCTGCGGCGTCTGGTCCGATCAGTGGTGCGGCACCGAATGGGTACAGGATGACCCCAACACCCCCGAAAATGAGGGAACCATCGCATGGGGCGACCATTTCTTCCGTTCCAGCGACGGCGGCAAGACCTGGGAGGATATCACCCCCGGCGCCGGCGAGATGGATTACAGCACCGGCGACGGCGTGAAGAAGTTCACCTCCCTGCCGCTGGACACCAACGGCTATGACTGGATCTACGGCAAGGCTTGCCACTGGGGCAGCGGCATCCTGATCGATCCGAGAGACCCGGAGGGCGACCGCCTGCTCCTGACATCCGGTAACGGCGTGTTTGCCTGCGACAATGCATGGGCAGAGAAGGATATCCAGTTCTACTTCCAGCCGGACGGCGTTGAGGAGTGCGTGAGCCTGGACTTCTTCTCCACAGCTGACGGTCTCGACCTGTCTGCTATCGGTGACTACGACGGCTTTATCCATGAGAGCGCTACTGCCATCCCGGAGCAGTACAAGCCGAATATGGGCTCGACCTCCGCAATTACCGTTTGCCCGCAGAATACCGATGTATGGGCAAGAACCGCCGAGGGCGACGGCAATAACACCGGCAGCGCCTTCTATACGCTCGACCGTGGCAAGACCTGGACGGCATTCCCGCCGGCTTGCAGAGGCGGCAAGCTCTCCATCACAGAGCTTTCCAAGGGCAAGTACAGAGTCATCAATACCAGCACCGGCGGTCAGGTCTCCTACTCCGACGACTGGGGTGAAACCTGGAACAAGTCCGAGGGCGTCAAGGCTTCCAAGGCTGTCTACACCCTCGTAGACCCGGAGGATCCGAGCATCATCTACGCATCCGGTGCGACCCACAATGATTACTGGTCGTCCGATATGACCAAGAAGGAGCCGACCTTCGAGGAATCCCACTATTCCTACTACATCAGCGAGGACTACGGCAAGACCTTCAAGGAGTACCCCGTCTGCGCTTACAACTGGGAGCTGACATGGAAGTTTGAGAATACCGGCGATCCGGCATACCTGGGCAATGGTGTTGTTGCGATCGCAGGCGCCAATCACGGACTGTTCCTCATCTCCGACAAGGGCGAGAAAATCGAGCAGCTTGACAACGTTTCCTATGCAAAGTGCGTAGGCTACGGCGCTCCGGAGAAGAAGGGCGGCGTCAATACGCTGTTTATCTTCGGTAAGCCCGATGCAAGCGATCCGGAGGGCATCTATCGCTCCACCGACGGCGGCAAGACCTGGGTCTGCATCAACACCGTGCATATCTACGGCGGTACCGGCAACGGTAACTACCTGGTAGGCGATATGGATGAATTCGGCAAGGTGTATATGTCCACCGTCGGATGCGGCATCGTTTACGGTGAAGTGACCGGCTCTGAAAAGCCCACACCGCAGCCGACCGACAAGCCCACCGAGGAGCCCACTGATAAGCCCACAGACAAGCCGTCCGAGGAACCGTCTGACGAGCCTTCCGATATCCCGACCGACAAGCCGTCCGGCAAGGTCAACTACGGCGATGTCAACTGCGATGATGCTGTGGATATCATGGATGTCATTGCGATCAACAAGTTCCTGCTGGGTTCTGCTGACCTGACAGAGCAGGGCAAGCTCAATGCCAACGTGGATGACGGCAAGGAGATCGACACGACCGACTCCCTCAACATCCTCAAGTGCGTTGTTGAGCTCATCAAGCAGGAGGATTTCCCGGTTAAATAATGCTCATATTCTATAATCACGGTTTTTTTGATCAAACTTTTTTTCCCTAAAAAAAGTTTGCAGGGGTCAAGGGGACAGAGTCCCCTTGTCGCTCACCGCAGTGAGCGAAATTCCCCAATCGAAGGCGCCCTGCAAGGGGTGAATTTGAAAAAAGCCCCGGTGGGGCTTTTTTCAAAGAGGGGACGCTCTGCAAGAGGGAGCGTCCCCTTTTTACACGCACAGGATGCCTGTCCTCGCCGCCTTTATGCGGCGACAGATCCGCTGACACATTCTGCGCCTTTATAAAAATCAACTCAATTTCGCAATCCACAAAAAGTTCATACTTTATCAAACAAATTTCACGATTTCTATTGACAATTTCGTAAAAATTCGTTATAATGATAATATGAGAATCTGCGGCAGGCGCAGATCATTCAGTAGAAAGAAGATGATGTATGATGAAGAAGATGATCCGAATTCTTGCCGGTGTTTTGAGCATTTCGATGCTTCTGTCCGCCGCAGGATGTGCCACCGAGCAGGCAGAGACCAGCAGCCATTACAAGGAACAGGACGAGGTTTCCATCGCTGAGGCTGAGGTCGAGAACGCTGATGACCTGGCAGGCGAAACGATTTACTGGCTCGCCACCTATGACATCAATCCCACCAACAACAACGACCGCAGCGTTGCCCTGACCCTGTTTGAGGATCAGTTCCACGGCAAGGTGGAGTGGATCCAGTGTACCTCCGAGGACAAGTTCGACACCCTCACCAACCGCATCCTTGGCGGCGACCCGGTGGATATGTTCCCCTATGAGTGGGATGCCCTCCCGAACGGCGTTTACAAGGATCAGTACCAGCCCCTCGATGACTACATCGACCTCGACGACGAGATGTGGGACGGTATGCGTGATGCCATCGATATGTACGAGTACAACGGCAAGCACTATGTTGTGCCGTATGCGATCTCCGATCCGCTGCTCATTACCTATTCCCGTCAGATGTGCGATGAGAACGGTCTTGATGACCCGTATGAGCTCTATCAGGACGGCGAATGGGACTGGGATGCTTTCATGGAAATGATGAAGAAGTTCGTTGCCAACGGTGACGGCTCCACCGAGCGCTATGGTATTGCCGGCTGGTTCGGTCAGGCTATGGTTCAGTCCACTGGTAAGACCATTATCAATTTCGACGGCAAGCAGTTCACCAACAATATCTCCGACCCCGACATCGAGGCTGCGGAGAACCTCATGGCAGAAATGCACAGTCTCAACCTCTACGACCCGAACTGGTACAGCTACTTCCCGGATGCAGGCAATATCCTGTTCTACGGCATGGCAGACTGGTCGCTCAACGGCTCCAATGCAAACAATCCGGATGCCGATATCATGGTCGTTCCGTTCCCCAAGAGCCCGGATGCTGATGAGTATTACCTCTGCGGCAACTACGCTGCCAAGATGCTCGTCAAGAATTCCACCAAGGGCAAGGCTGTCGGCACCTACATCATGTGTGAGCGTCTGGCAGAGATCACACCGGAATACCAGCAGGCTGCCAAGGAAAAGGCGCTGATCGTGGAGAAATCCGCCTCCGGCGTGACCCTCGGATACCGCACCGAGGAGCAGTATGATGCCATCATGCAGTACAAGGAGGATACCACCACGGTATTTGATTTTGGCTATGGCATGGGCAAAACCATGTACGGCGACGGCGAGTACACCTACGAGACCCGTGGTATCATGAACAACCTCATGGATGCCCTTCTGTCCTATCCGGATTCTGTGGATAGCTGGCCGGTACTCCGTGACAACTGGACTGCCGCCATCGACGACGTCCTCAAGACTTACAATGACGCTATTGCGAATGGCTAACAAAATGCCCCCTTCCGGTTGGAAGGGGGTTATTCTGTCAAAAAACCATTCTTGAAAGAGTGAAGCAAACGCAAAAGTTTTTGGTCCAGCTTTTTTCAAAAAGCTGGTCAGGTCCAGGGCTGAAAGCCCTGGTCGCCGTCCGCAGACGG
>CACXGK010000065.1 GCA_902767115.1 uncultured Ruminococcus sp. | reverse complement strand
CACCCAGATGCTCGCATGGCTTGCGACGAAGTATGAGAAGTGAGGAGTTAGGAGTAAGAAGTGAAGGTGTCCTCCTGTCGCAGGACACATTCAAAATAGGTTCCTGATACAAAGAAAGTCCTGAATCTTAGGGGTCTCCCCCAAGGATTCAGGACTATTTTCATTGCTCATTTCTCATTCGAGCTCAAACGCACCGGTGTACAGGCGATAGTACTGCCCCTTCTGGGCGATGAGCTGTTCGTGGCTGCCACGCTCGATGATCCTGCCGTGGTCGAGCACCATGATAACGTCGGAATTGCGGACGGTGGACAGTCTGTGCGCAATGACAAAGACCGTTCTGCCTTCCATCAGCTTATCCATGCCAGCCGCCACAATGGCTTCGGTTCGGGTATCGATGGAGGAGGTCGCTTCGTCCAGGATCATGACCGGAGGATCCGCAACGGCTGCACGGGCAATCGCAATGAGCTGCCGCTGTCCCTGTGAGAGGTTCGAGCCGTTGCCGGAAAGCTCCGTATCATAGCCATTCGGCAGACGTGTGATAAAATCATCCGCACCAGCAAGCTTTGCCGCCTGGATGCATTCCTCGTCAGTCGCATCGAGCTTGCCGTACCGGATATTCTCCATGACCGTCCCGGTGAACAGGTTGGTCTCCTGGAGCACGATGCCCATCGAACGGCGCAGATCAGACTTAACGATCTTGTTGATGTTGATGCCGTCATAACGAATCTTGCCGTCGGCGATGTCGTAGAAGCGGTTGATGAGGTTGGTGATGGTCGTCTTGCCGGCACCTGTGGAGCCCACAAATGCCACCTTCTGACCGGGCTTTGCAAAGACGGAAACGTCATGCAGTACCGTTTTCTCCGGTACATAGCCAAAATCCACATGGTCGAGCACCACGTCGCCCTTGAGCTCCGTGTACGTCACACTGCCGTCCGCCTGGTGGGGATGCTTCCACGCCCAGTGACCGGTACGGCGGTCAGTCTCGGTAATGGTACCGTCAGCGCCGATCTCCGCACGGACAAGACGCACATAGCCCTCATCCGGCTCCGGCTCCTCGTCCATCAGGGAGAAGATACGGTCTGCGCCGGCAAGCGCCATGACAACAGCATTGATCTGCTGTGCGACCTGGTTGACGTTGCCGGTGAACTGCTTGGTCATGTTCAGGAATGCCACAACGATGGACACATCGAGCAGCACCTGTCCGTGCATCGCACCGTAAATGCTCGGATTGGAGGCGCCGGCGAGCACCATGATGCCGCCAACGACTGCCAGAATGACATAGAGGATGTTACCGATGTTCATTACAACGGGTCCGAGGGTGTTCGCATAGGCATTTGCCTTGTACGCATCGCTGCAAAGCTCCTCGTTGACCTTGTCGAAATCCGCCTGCGCCGTGGACTCGTGGTTAAAGACCTTGATGACCTTCTGACCGTTCATCATTTCCTGGATGTAGCCCTCTGCCTTGCCGACAGATTTCTGCTGACGGATGAAGTATTTCGCCGAGCCGCCGCCCATCTTGCCGGACGCCAGCATGATCGCAATCACGCCGACAACGGTAATGAGCGTGAGCCACAGGCTGTAATACACCATGATACAGAACACGACAACAACGACCGTTCCGGCACGCAGAAGCGTGGGGAGTGCCTGTGAAATCAGCTGGCGCAGGGCATCGATATCGTTGGTGTAATGGCTCATGATATCGCCGTGCTTGTGGGTATCGAAGTACCGCAGGGGGAGGTTCTGCATCTTGCGGAACATACTCTGGCGCATCTTATTGAGGAAGCCCTGCGTGATGAACGCCATGAGCTGTGTATACAGCGTGACCGCAATGATCGAAACAATGTACAGCACCACGAGCGTGATCATCATGGGGATGAGCTGCGCCTTGGCAGTCTCCCAGTCCCACCCCTGCTCATACGCATCGGTAACGAGCTTGATGACCTGCTGGATGTACATATCCGGAATGGCGGATGCCACTGAGGAGAACAAAATGCACACGATCGTGACCGGCACCATCACCGGGAAGAACTGAAACAGCATCTTCATCAGACGTCCGAGAACCTTGGGGTTGATCCTCTGACCGCCTTTTGGCATAGGTCTTGGCATTACTCCTCACCTCCGTTTCCGTTGGTCTGCTGCTCATAGACTTCACGGTAGATCGCACAGCGTGCAAGCAGTTCCTCATGCGTACCCTGGTCGGCAATGGAGCCGTTGTCCATGACGAGAATGGTATCCGCATCCTGCACGGAAGCGATACGCTGTGCAATGATGATCTTGGTCGTATCCGGGATAAACTCCCGGAATCCCTGACGGATCAGGGCATCGGTCTTGGTATCGACCGCACTGGTGGAGTCGTCGAGAATGAGGATCTTCGGCTTTTTCAGCAAAGCTCTTGCAATGCAAAGGCGCTGCTTCTGACCGCCGGACACATTGGTACCGCCCTGCTCGATGTAGGTCTGGTAGCCGTCCGGGAAGGTCTTGATAAACTCCGCCGCCTGCGCCAGCTCGCAGGCATGGGCAAGCTCCTCGTCCGTTGCATCCGGGTTGCCCCAGCGCAGGTTGTCAGCAATCGTGCCGGAGAACAGCTCGTTCTTCTGGAGCACCATCGCCACGGCGTCACGCAGCACTTCGAGGTCATACGCACGCACGTCCACACCGCCGACTGTCAGCGTTCCCTCCGTCACGTCATACAGACGGGGGATGAGCTGCACGAGGGTCGATTTACTCGAACCCGTACCGCCGAGGATACCGACCGTAGCGCCAGCCGGGATCTTCAGGTCAATGTCCGCCAGCGCAAAGCGCTTTGCCTTGGCGGAATACTTGAAATTGACATCGGTAAACTCAATGCTGCCGTCAGCCACTTCCATGACGGGATTTTCCGGATTATGGAGGGTCGGCTCCTCCTCCAGCACCTCACAGATACGCTTGAGGGACTCAGCGGACATGGTCACCATGACGTAGATCATGGACAGGAACATCAAAGACATCAGAATCTGCACGCCATAGGTGATCATTGCGGAGATCTGACCGATATTGATGGTCTGATCGACGATCGCCATCTTGGCGCCGAGGGACAGGATGAACACCATATCGAAATACATACACAGGCTCATCAGCGGCTGGTTCATCGCCACAATGCGCTCTGCACGGGTGAAGTCACGGCGGATATCCTCGTTGGCATTGCCAAACTTCTCCTTCTCGTGCTCCTCACGGGAGAAGCCCTTGACGACACGCATACCCCGGACATTTTCCTCGATGGATTCGTTCAGGCGGTCATACTTCTTGAACACGCTGCGGAATGCCGGCATAGCGAACTTACCGATCAGGATCAGACCAAATGCCAGCAGCGGGATCACGACCACGAATGCCATTGCGAGCATACCGCCCATCCGGAACGCCGCAATGGTCGAGAGAATGAACATCAGAGGGCTTCGCAGACCCATACGAATGATCATCATGAAAGCCATCTGCACATTGTTGACGTCCGTCGTCATGCGGGTCACGAGGGACGAGGACGAAAATTTGTCGATATTCTGGAAAGAAAAGGTCTGGACACGCTCAAACATATCGTGCCGCAGATTCTTGGAAAGACCCGTCGCCGCCTTGGAACAGGTAAAGCCTGCGATCGCACCGCACGCCAGTGAGCACAGTGCCATGATCGCTAAGATCACGCCGGAGGTCACAATGGCGTTGATACCTGAGCCCTGCTGGACTTCGTTGATGAGGTCAGCGGTCTTGGTGGGGATCAGTGTCTCGATGATCGCCTCACCTAAAATGAAGGCAAGCGTCAGGAATGTCGGCAGCTTGTATTCCCGGATACACCCAAGCAGCCTTTTTAGCATAATCATCATCCTTTCATCACGTAATACCTTATAATTGTACTCCATTTAGAAATATTTGTCAAGCGAAACGGCAGGATTTTCATCGTTTTGTCACACGCACCCTGGTGGTTCCAAACTCTGAAAAGCCCCCTCTGCGCTTTGGCAGAAGGGGCTGAAATAACGCCAGATCTCAGGTTTAAGAAACCAGTACCGGGTACTGTGCGAGCACCTGAACGCCCTTGGCAGCGAGCTTTGCGGACGCATCTGCAACCGCAGCGGCATTGAGGGAATCCTCGGTGATGAAAACGGTCTCGCCGTCCTCCGTGGAGATGGTTCTGCCCTCAAGGGTACCGAACACCTCACTGAGCACGTTTACATCCGCAGAGGTGGTGCGGAAATAACGCTTTGCGGAGAAAGCGGAGAAATCCTCGATGAAATCCGTGGAATTCACATTCTCCCATGTCTGGGACGGAATGGTGTGGTCGAGCTGTACTTCCTCGATCATATCGCCGAGCACGGCACTTGCGGTCGGGAACTTACCGGCGCCTCTGCCGTAGAACATTGCCTTGCTGATGCCGTCGCCACGAACCATCACCGCATTGTAAACGCCGTTGACCTGAGACAGCAGATTGTCCTCCTCAACGACCATCGGCATAACGGTCGGCAGGATCTTGCCGTTTTCGAGGCGCTGTACTCTTGCGATGAGCTTGATGGTGTAGCCGAGCTGGCTGGAGAGCTCCACGTCCTTGAGCTCGACCTCACGGATACCCTGGGTATGTACGGACTCCGGATAAACGTGCTTGCCAAATGCCAGAGAGGACAGAATGCAGATCTTGCGGCACGCATCATGACCCTCAACGTCAGCGGTCGGGTCCTTCTCCGCATAGCCCTTCTCCTGTGCAAGAGCAAGTGCAGTCGAAAAGTCCATATTCTCCTTGATCATCTTGTTCAGGATGAAATTGGTGGTGCCGTTGAGGATGCCTGCGATGGCAGTAAAGTCATTGGCAGCCAGGCACTTGTGCAGCGGACGGATGATCGGGATGGCACCGCCCACGGAAGCCTCAAAGAAGAAATTGCAGTTGTGCTCCTTGGCTGTCTTGAGCAGGATATCACCCTTGGCAGCGACCAGCTCCTTATTGGAAGTCGCAACGCTCTTACCGGCTTCGAGGCAGGACTTTACGAAGGTGAAAGCCGGCTCCGTGCCGCCCATGCACTCAGCAACAACGCGCACGTCCGGGTCGGAGAGGATCACGTCCAGGCTCTTTACGACCTTATTGCCATAGGGTCTGTCCGGGAAGTCACGTAGGTCGAGAATGTAGCTCATTTCGAGCTCCTTGCCGCAGCGCTTCTCGATGAGCGCCTTATTCTTCTCAAACAGCTCCACGACACCGGATCCAACGACGCCGCAGCCCAGTACTGCAAATTTTTCCATGTTATTTTCCTCCTGAATTTCATTTCCTATACTTACCAATGATGAAAGGGGTCTGGAAAGACCCCACCGCCAGGGAACTATTCCCCGGAAAGGACCTTCACGCTGACAACGCCCTCAATTCCCATCAGATACATGGAAAGCTCCGGCGGCGTCTGCATCTCCCCGGCAAGGCGGATCGAAAACGTCACGCCGGCAACGCCGTCAATGGGGATGTTCTGGTTGACCGTCAGGATGTTGGCATCGACGGCATAGAGCGCCGACAGCACACTTGACAGGACACCAGCCTCATCACGCAGCGTCATGTGCAGGTTGATGATGCGCTGTGTCAGCTTGTCCTCATACGAGAACACGCAATCCTTATACTTATAATAGGCACTTCTGGAGATCCCGACCCGCTTGCACGCAGCAGCGGAGCTCTTTTCCTCACGGAATGCAAGCAGCTTCTTGACCTCAAGCACCTTTCCGATGACATCCGGCAGCACGGACGCATCTACAACAATAAGCTGTGTACGATGTTCCATACAGTTCCTCCCGATCTCAAAAGGCAACACCACACAAAGACCGCCTGACGGCTCAGCACGTCATCTGCTTGCGGTGTCGCCCAAAATCGTCCGTGTACAACATACAATTGTACTTGCATATTATACTATACCATGTTTTGCTTCATTTGTCAAGGGTTTTTTCAAATTTTGTCCACCCGTCACGGACGGTTGATTCAGAAAATATTGTTCGTCAACTTTTATGTCAACTTTGTTGTCAAAGAGGTTGACAATTGAAACAAACTGTGCTATAATAGGAAACGTATTCTGAAAGATGGAGGTAATGTCCCAATGACAACCACAAATGGGGTGCAGAACGCACCCATCACATCCAAGCCTTCCGGCTTTTCCGTACTCGATCTCTGCCTGATCGCTATGTTCGCAGCGCTTCTGGCGATCTGCTCCTGGATCTCGATCCCGGCGCCGCCGCCGCTGCCGGTATTCACGATGCAGACCTTCGGCGTATTCGTAACACTCGAACTGCTCGGCGGCAAGCGTGGCTTCTTCTCGATCCTGACCTTTGTGCTGCTCGGTGCGGTCGGCGTGCCGGTATTTGCGGGCTTTTCAGGCGGTGTCAGCGTGCTGTTCGGCTCGACCGGCGGTTATATCCTCGGTTTCATCCTGACCGGTGCGCTCTACTGGGTGCTCGAAGCGACCCTCGGCAATAAATTCTGGGTACGCCTGACCGCCCTGATCGGCGGACTGGCGCTGTGCTACGCATTCGGCACGATCTGGTTCATGGTGGTTTACGGCCGAGACAACGGTGCGATCGGTGCCGGAACTGCTCTGATGTGGTGCGTTGTCCCCTACCTCATTCCGGACTGCGCAAAGCTGGCGCTGGCACTGGGTATCAGTGCTGCGGTCAAGAGCCGTGTCAAGATTTAAGCTGCTGCGTCCCCACCACGGACTGTGTATCCGGTATTTCCGTGGAAAGGGGTACAGTGAGGAATTTGTCCGCCACATGACAGACGTGATCGCACGTCTGGAGGAGACAGACCCCCTCATGCAGCTTTACTGCGGCTGCGACCACATCTGTGCGCACTGTCCCCACGACCACGGCGGACTTTGCAAGAATGCCGAAAAGGTGCGCCGTTTTGATGAATCGGTGTTGCAGCTCTGCGGTCTGAAATCCGGCGCCAGTCTGCACTGGTCGGAATTCTGCCGCCTTGTCGATGCGCACATTCTCCAGCCCAGACGCATGGCAGAGGTCTGTTCCGACTGCGACTGGTATGCATTTTGCAGGACGCTCACCCCGGCAGCCTGTGGACAGACAGCATCCAAATAAGCGAAAGCTCTGCGGTAGATGCACCGCAGAGCTCAGCTTGTCGATAAAGTCTATTTTGCCGCCTATAGGCGGCAGGAAAAACAATTTAAGGCGAAAGAAGGGGCACTTGTTTGCAAAAAAGTGCCCCTCTTCCAAAAACAGTCCACTGGACTGTTTTTGAAATTCACCCCTGAAAAAAGCGCAGCATTAGGAGATT
>CACXGK010000064.1 GCA_902767115.1 uncultured Ruminococcus sp. | reverse complement strand
GCATAGCAAAAGCGACCAAGATCTCTCTTAGTCGCTTTGCATAAGATTTCTTTGAAAAGTTTGTCTATCTTTTTGGGGTCAGTTCATTGGCGACCGGTGGGGATTTTTTAGTCTTCTACCTGTTCGATCCAGCGGATCGCAGCCATGGGGAGCTCGGTGCCGTCTGTGAATTTCAGCAAGCCCTCCGCTTCGTCCAGAAACCGCAGATGCCCGGTATACGTCACATAGGCACCGCCGCTTTTGAACGCATCCGGCTGAAAATACGTCACACGCACCGCCGGACGCTGGGCTTCGTGTTCGAGGAGCCAGACGAGCGCTTCGTTCAGCGCAT
The DNA here is from genome assembly GCA_902767115.1 of uncultured Ruminococcus sp. GTDB lineage: Bacteria > Bacillota > Clostridia > Oscillospirales > Ruminococcaceae > UBA3855. The sequence goes on along the minus strand of CACXGK010000064.1, from coordinate 9,523 downwards.
TCAGCTCATCCTCGGTCAGACTGTGCTGCGAGTCGGTCAGACGGGCTGTCTCTGCAATGTCCTCATCAAACCCCGTCAGTGCCGCAAACGGCGCAAACTGCGACGCCCGTGCATACAGCGACATGGGTCGATGGTATTGCAGGGCATAGTGCGGCAGCCCGACCAGATCCATATATCCATCCATCATATCACCTCACGCCTTGTGCCCGCCCACCTGTCCGTTTCGCTCACGGGCGGTCGCACCGTCCACGAAGTTCAAGCCTTTGAGGACGGCATTTTTTCCGTATTTTCCTTTGAGAAGGAGCAGCGCTTTCTGGAGATTCCGCTCCTTGGCAAGCGATTCCTGCTCCGCCGCCTGACGGCGTTCCACCTCCTCGACGTCATCAAACAGGCTGAATTGCAGGGGAGCATCCTCTGCCGCCTCACGCTCCGGAACAGCGTGGTTAGCCACAACATACATCCGCCGCACCATCAGATCCCTGTCCACGATCCGGTCGTAAAGCTGCATTGCCGCCTCTACGATCAGACGTGTGGAAGCCGTCTGCCGTCCCAGATTGATCGAGCCGTGGGCAGATTTCGGGACGACCTTGCCGTAGTGATTGCGTTCGAGCTGCCCCTCATAATCCGCCGGGATGCCGGTGCTGTCATACCCGACCGTCAGCACGACCTGGTCAGCGACAAGCCCCTTCCGCACGAGGTCGAGCGAGAGCATATCGGACATTTCCCGGCAGATGAGCTTGCCTTTTTCGGCGGTATAAGGGCAGGAAAGCACCTGCCCCTGTGAAATGCTGTGCCCCTCTGGGCGGTAGGATTTGATCGCCGTCATCGTACACGGCTCATACCCCCATGCGTGGTCGATGAGCAGCTCGGCATTCACGCCGAACGTGCTGAACAGCTTCTTTTCCCCGAACAGGGAAAACTGTGCCAGCTCGCCCATCGTGCTGATGCCGAGTGATGCGAGCCGCCTTGCGGTGCCGCCGCCGATGCGCCAGAAATCCGTGATCGGGCGATGCTGCCAGAGCACCTCCCGGTAGGAGATCTCGTCCAGCTCTGCAATGCGCACGCCGTCCTTGTCGGCAGGCATTTTCTTGGCGACGATATCCATAGCGACCTTGGCAAGGTACATATTGGTGCCGACGCCGGCAGTGGCGGTGATGCCGGTTTCCTTGAGCACTTCACGAATGAGCCGGATCGCCAGCTCGTGGGCGGTGCAGCGGTAGGTGTTCAGGTAGGCGGTCACGTCCATGAACACCTCGTCGATCGAATACACATGGATATCCTCCGGCGCAATGTAGCGCAGGTAGATCTCGTAAATATGCGAGCTGACCTCCATGTAACGGCGCATCTGCGGCGGTGCTATGATGTAATCGAGCTTCAGCTCCGGATCCCGTGCCAGCTCATCCGCCAGGTTCGATGTCCCGAAAAACGCATGATACGGCGTTCTGCGAAGCCGCCTGCGATTCTCAGCCTCAACAAGCTGAACGACCTCGAACAGCCGGGGACGCCCCGGCACGCCAACGGCTTTGAGCGAGGGGGAGACAGCAAGGCAGATGGTCTTTTCCGTCCGGCTCGCATCGGCGACCACGAGGTTGGTATTCAGCGGATCCAGTCCACGCTCCACGCATTCAACGGAAGCGTAGAAGCTTTTCAGATCAATGCAAATGTAAGCCGGCATGACCTCACCCCCAGAACCCTTAATACTTCGTATCCCGGAAAAATCTTGCATCCGGCTCGTAGGGAAGCCGGAACTCCATCCCCAACCGGTTCATCTCCTGCGCCTTGATGAGCAGGAGGTTGATATTCACCTGCAAAGCGCTTGCTGTCTGTGCCAGATCATAGCCATTCTGCAAGCATTCCAGCATCTCGTCCTCGTCAATGAGCAGATGCGCAGCGCAGGCATTTGCCTCGTACTCGGTCATATCGACCATGTTAAACAGCTCGAACTCGTTCAGCTCACCGTTTGCTGCCAGGTCACGGTGGAGCTGGTCATGCCCGATCTCGTGCGCCAGCACCATGCGGTACAGCACCGGATTGATGTTCGGGTTCATCAGGATGATGCGGCTTTTCCATCGATAGACGTACATTCCGAGCAGGTCCGTCAGATTCGGCACATCATACACCCGGATTCCGTTCTCTTTGGCAAGTCGGACAGGATCGTTTGTTCCGCTGCGTCTGAGCAGCGAATGTGCTTTCTCGTAGATTTTGACCGAATCGATCACTCGTCCTCACCCTTCTTGTGCTTTTTGGCGTATTTCTGGTTATCCTTCTTGCAGTCGAAGTAGGCTCTCTGCAAGGCGATCATCACGGCGTCCCGGTCGCTGTCGGACAGCTCACCGCCGGCGAACAGTCCGGATAACTGTGCCACAAGCTGTTCCGCCTGCCGCTTGCCGCTGCTGCCGTACTGCTCGGCGGCTTGCGTGATGAAGGTCTCATCCTCGGTCATCAGGTAATTCTTATCCACGCCGAAAAAAGCAGAGAGCTTGTCATAGATCGCACGGTTGCGGGGATAGCGCCCGTCCTGTTCATACGAAACATATGTTCGCAGCGAAATGCCGCAGTATTCCGCCGTTTCACGCTGTGTTTTATTCTGCTGTACCCGGAGTGTCCGGATCTTTTCTGCAAATTTCATAACAGCCTCCCAGGGATCTTGGTTTTTGTGTATGCAATTCAATTACATATTCATTATACCTCATTTGCATACAAATGTCAAGAGGGAATTTCTGAAAAATCATCCCCCCTCACATTTACCATGTGAAGGGGGATTCGGAATGTGTCAGGAAAGCAGCATTTGCTTCATCCGGGACAGGTCGAATACATCGAGATCGCCGTCTGTTGTAACATCGCCGGCGGACTGCTCAGCAAGTACTGCATCGGGCTTGGCGAGCAGCCACTTCTGGAACAGCACCATATCCTGGGTATCGAATACGCCATCGGCGTTCACATCGCCCAGAATGCTGCCCTGTGCGGTGTTGTCGAAATCCAGCCAGAGCTGTACGTCCTTGCTGTCGGGTGCATAGGCGGGGGATGCGGAGTTCTGCGAGATCAACTCAGCGGCGGTAAGCGCACGGCTATAGACTCTGCATTCATAGAATTCCGCCTCGGATTTACGTCCGGTATCCGGGCACGCACCGATGGTCAGCGGATAGCCGGAGGAGGCAACGCCTTCGTTTGTGCCGACTGCCTGCTCACCGAGCATCTTGCCGTCAGCGTAAACACGCAGCATATTGGCTTCGGCGTCATAAATGCCGGCAACCTGGTGCTTCTTGCCGATCCAGCCGGAAGCGGCATCGGTGCCGATCTTGCAGTACAGGCTGCGCCACTGACCGCCGGCGTACACGAAGAAGTCCAGAGAACCATTACGGGTGCGCAGTGCAAAGGCATTGTCCCCCTTGCCGGCGAACATATTGAATTCCGGATTGCCGGTCGGAACGACGTTGACCTCGACCGTAAAGGAATGCTTGCCGGAAACGCTCTCATCGAGCTTGCTGCCGGTCGGAATGGAGAGCGCACCGGTGATCGCACTGCCTGCGGTGGACTGCTTCAGCGCAGCGCTGCCAAGCGGCACACGCAGGGCATTCTGACTCTTGTCCTGGAACAGAACGCCTTCGGAGCGCAGTCTTGCAGCCGTCGAGGTACGCTGGCTGTCGGATGCGGAATTTGCCATCGGCAGCAGGGTAAAGCCCCAGTGATACGGATGATTGGAAGGCAACTGGTACTGCTTGAGCGTGCCCTGACCGCAGGTCGCAGAGCCGGTACCCATCGAGCCGTAGTTGATGCTCAGGATGCTTTCCTCACGGGGATGCAGCTTGTAGGTGTGGTCGGCCTTCTGGAGATCCTCCGGCTTGAAGTGCAGCGCACTTGCCTCCACCGGTGCATCCGCAGCCACGAGCAGACCGTTTGCCGCCTTCGGGTCACGCACGGAGATCCAATTGACATCCGTGAGGTTGCCACAGTCGTCCGCCTTCATATACGGGAAATACATCCCGGAAACAGTATTTGTCCAGATGCCCTGACGTCCGCAGGTCTTGCGGTCGTTGAAGGTCTCCACAGGACCGTTGCCCTGCCAGCTTACCTGCTCGGTACCCTTCGGGAGGGTCATCATCGAGCCGACACGCAGGAAATTACCCAGTCCTGCACGGGTGGCATCCACGTCATAATCAATGTGAACGGCACCGTCCGGATAGATCGTATAGGTGATGGTCACGGAGGTATTGCCGCCGTCCGGAAGGTTCAGGTGCGAGGTGACGATCTTGCTGCCGTCGGGACCGTCAGCGGAGTCGATGGACTTGACCTCGATGCGGTCAGCAGCGTGCTCCCATGCGGTGTCAAAGAGCTTGTAACGACCGGCATTGTTGTCGTTTTCCACGTAGCCACGCCAGAAATTCGGACGGGGACCATCCTCGATGAGTGTCTCGCCCATGTAGGTGTAGGACTTCATGAGACCGGTCGATTTGTCAATGGAGAAGCTGAAATCCTTGCCGACCGGTACATACATATCCGGGTGGTCAACGACCTCCAGGGAGCCGGTGCCGTGCGAATTCTGCACGGGGGTGCCGGTGGATGGCAGATCGATCTGTCCATAAGCAACCTCCGAACCGGCAGGAAGCAGGTCGGTAGCGGTCTTGGTGGTGACAGACAAGTCAAGCACATACTGATCGCCGGACAGCGCCGTGGCAGGCATCGTAAACGGAATGGACAGTGTGCCGTGCGACAGGGGAGATGCCTTGGCATCCTTGACGGTGCCGTCCTGGATGGCAACGCCGTTGCGCAGGAGCTTCCAGGTGACGTTGTATTCGCTCAGATCACGGAAATTATTCTCGTTGTACACGTCCACCTCATGCTTGGCAAGCTGTGCGGCATCGGCGGAGAACCAGAAGCTCTGATACTGGTACTTGACCTCGGAAAGCTCCGGCTGCGGAGTCCGATCCGGCGAAATGATGCCGTTTTCGCAGAAGCTGTTGTCATTCGGGGAGTCGCCCCAGTCGCCGCCGTAGGCAAAGTATTTGCCGGCGCTCTCGGTGGAATAGAGGTTCTTGTGCGCACCGTTGGTCGAGTAGTAATCCCAGCCGCCGTTCGGAACGGAGACTGCACGGGACTGATCGACCCAGTCCCAGATGAAGCCGCCCATCATGTTGTCGGAGGAACGGATGACATCCCAGTACTCCTTCAAAGCGCCCACGGAATTGCCCATCGCATGGTCATATTCGCACATCACATAGGGCATTTTGCCGTTGCCTCGGTTGTAGCCGATCACATCCGAGCCGGGGTACATATTGCTTTTCATATCGACGCCGAGCTTGTCGTCCTGTCCCTCGCTGTGAACGGGACGTGTGGGGTCGTGCTTCTTGAAATACCAGATCATGTCCCTGAACAGACCACCAGCAGCATTCGGGTCGCCGGTGTAGCCCATCTCGTTGCCGATCGACCACGCCACGATGGACGGGTTGTTTTTCAGACGCTGGTAGGCGGTTTCGGTACGGTCAAGACCGAGCTTATAGAATTTCGCCTTCATGTTGTTGTTTTTGTTATCCTGCAGGGCATGGCATTCCATATTGGTCTCGCCCATGACGTACATTCCGTACTTGTTGCAGAGCCAGTAGAGGTAGGAGTCATTGCTGTAGTGGGAGGTGCGGATGGCGTTGATGTTATTTGCCTGCATCAGGCGCACATCCTCCCGCATGGTATCCTGCGGAACGGCTTTGCCGTGGAAGGGATCGGTGTCGTGACGGTTGACGCCTTTGAGGAGCAGGCGCTTGCCGTTGATGGTGATGGGCTGCCAGTTCTTGGTGGTGACGCCGTAATTGCCGTCCACTGCTGTCGGCGTAAAGCCGATCTCACGGAAACCAAGCTGTGCGGAGACTGTCTCCTGCACCACGCCCTTGTCATCGAGCAAGGTCAGAACGAGTGCGTAGAGGTTCGGGTTCTCCGCCGACCAGAGCTTCAGGGATTTGACGGTCGTTTCGATCACGGCAGTTTTCTTGCCCCAGGCACCGACCTCCTCGACCTTGACCGCAGCGCCGGAAAGGATCTGCTTGCCGTCCGGGTCATAGGCTTCGGCACGCACCGACCAGCCGCCCCTGGCGTTGCCGGTGATGTTGGAGACATCGGCGCTGATGGAGAGCTTGGCATCGGTGTAGGTATCATCCAGGTCGGTACGCACGGTGTAGTCACTGATCTGCACGGAGGGCGTGCTCACCAGGAATACATCACGGAAAATACCGCCGTCATAGATCATGTCCTGTCCCTCGAACCAGGTGCCGTCACAGAACTTGTGTACCTCGACCGCAAGGGTATTTTCGCCGTCCTTCAGAGCGTCCGTGATATCAAAGCGATGCGGGCTGAAGGTGTCCTCGCTGTAGCCGATGCACTTGCCGTTGAGCCAGACATAGTACGCCGACTCCACGCCGTCAAATTCGATATAGACACGGCGTCCGTCTGCCTTGATGGTCTTGTCAGGGGTGAATTTCTTGAGATACAGACCGACCGGGTTGTAATTCTTTGGTGCTTCCGGTGCCGGCACATAGCCGTCATATTTGGACTGCCACGGCATGATGACATTGGCGTAGATCGGGAAGTCAAATCCCTGACACGTCCAGCTATTCGGGAGCTGTACGGTCTTCCAGCCGTCCTGAGCAGCCGGCGTGTAACCCGGCATCATAAAGCCGCTGTTGCGGATGCCGCTTGCCTTTTCGTCGTTTTGCAAAACGGTCAGTGACCAGTCCTGACCGGCACCGGTCAGCATTTGCAGATAGTCGGAATCCTCCCGTGCGTTGTAATCCCAGACGGCATTCACAGCCGACTTGGTATCCTGGTAGGGGATGGAATTGACGGAAGCTGGTGTGCGGTTGACAGCGAAAACGGCTTCGGTGCCGTTCTTGCCCGTCCATTCCTGATGGCTGAAACGAAGCTCCTCAGCGTGAATGGGTGTACGTGGCAGGTCATGCGCCGCAACCGATGCGGCGACAGCCGACAGGACAACAGCAAGTGTCCGTTTCCAGATGGAAGGTCTCATAACGATCATCTCCTTAGCTTTAGAACCGTCTTCACAGGATGCCGCGGCAGCCTGTGAAGACAAGCTCTGAGAAATATTTCATCAAAGTGAATAATTACGGTTTCCTATATCCGTCATAAATTATACACAATTTTCGAGACCTTGTCAACAGCAGATTTGCATAATAGGTGGAGAAAATGCATATATGTCGTGAATTTTATTCGTTTTCCGCATCGGCTGGAATGTCCTCCTGCGCCGGTGCCATCCCGAACAGGGCATAGAGCTGTTCCCAGACCTCCGGCGGAACTGCGAAATAGTGCGAAACGATGCGGCTTTCCATGCCGTCCGCAGAAACGAACGTATACGGATGGTGTTCCTCCGTCCATTCGATCACCTGACTGTCCGGGTAGAACCGGATGGAATGCGCACCGTTGACATTGGTGTCCGCATCGGTGTAATCCAGCTCCCACCCTAAGTGGTCAGCCTGCACATCCGCCGCATAGGGGCAGGCGGTCTCTTTCCACTCGATGCGTTCAAATACTGTGGAAAGCTGCTCCTGGAAATCGGGCGCCGTGACCGTTTCCGGCACGTTTGTCAGGACTGCCGAGGAGAGCTCCATCGGACAGCCGGGATAGATGCGGTCACGCAGGAGCTTTTCAGCCGCTTCCATAAAGGCGCCCTCATCGACCCAGTAATAGCTGTACCGGGTATCCGACCCATAGGCGAGCACGTCCCACTGCGAATCATCCATCGTATGGGTGATCTGGTATTGCAGGCAGCCGGTGTCGAGGTAAAATGTCAGGGATTCCGTTCCATTTGAGGTCATGAGCTGCACTTTGAGGGCTCTGCCGTGGCAGGGATCAAGCTCACGCAGGGTATTCCACTCGTAGAGTGTGGAACGGTTGAGCAAAGTGCTCAGGGCTGCCCATTCGCCGGGCTCCTGCATGGTGGCAAGGCGATTGCCGTTCTCGTCTGTCACGCCGATGATGCGGCTCATCACCTCCGTAAAGGTACGCTCCGGCGGCTGGTAGACCGGCGTCTGCAGGTCAATGACCGCACTGCGCAGGCAGCGGATGATCTCTGTATCGAGCGGAAACCAACGTGTCTCTCCATTGGCATCGACACGCACGTAGTTGGTGTCGAGCGTGTCGTCCATCTGGAAATAGGCGGTCAGGTATTCGCCGCTGTGGTTTTCCGGATCCTCGAACAGACGCATCACGATGCAGTCGTCTGTGATGGTATCATCTGGGTTCTGAGCGTTGACCATGTCCCGCCAGCCATACACCCGGAACACCTCACCAAGGGCTTGGACGCATTCCGTGGGGATGGTGCGTTCCAGTTGCAGGATGGCATCGGGAGCAATATTCTCACGTATTTGCGCCTGCATCGCCTGTGTGGATGCATCGCTGTACTGAAAGAGCGGCTGCGTCTGCGTGATATCGCCAAAGGGCGTATAGATCGGCACACGGCATTCGATGAGCTCGGTTCCGGGCTGCAAGGGCGTATGGTGCCGCAGCGATATCAACGCCCCGGTCGTGAGACCGAGCACCATACACGCTGCCACCCCCACGGCTATCCCCCGGAAACGGTCGATGCTGCGTTCTGTCGGGACGTGGTAGTGCTCCTGTTCTGCAAATTGTTCCTGCTCCGGGTCGATGATCTGGGCGATCAGGCGTTTGCGGATGCGCTTCCGTGCAGCAGCGTCGGATGCCGGGTGGCAGGCAATGCGCCGCAGAGCTTCGTCATCAGCGGTATGCAGCAGATTGCGGATGGTTGATGCTTTCATAATGCTCCCTCCTTAGCGGATGTCCGGCAGCATGGTGCGCAGTTTTTTGAGCGCACGGGCACAGCGGCTGCGGACGGTGATGGGGTTCATGCCGAGAATTTTGCCGATCTCTACGGCATTCCGGTCGTAGTAAAACTTCTGGATGAGAATGCTGGCATCCGGTTCGCCGAGTGATTCGATGGCGGCAAGCAGGCGGCGGCTTTGTTCGGCAGCCTCGGTCTGCACCGCCACGTCCTCGGAGGCAGTGGGCTCCGGCATCTGCTCATCATCGAGGGAAACGGTATGGCGCCGATGCGCCATGATGCTCCGGGCGGTATTGGCGGCTTTGTGACGGGCAGCGGTGCCGATGTAGGCTTGCAGGGCGCCGCAGCGAACCTGCGGCAGCATCCGGAGCACGTCCAGAAACACATCGCTGACGCATTCCTCCACATCCTCCCGGCTGCCAATGCCGGACAGCCGCCGGTATACGATGGCGTACACGTAGTTGTAATACGCATCGAACAGCAAGCCGGCACCGGTCTCCGGCTCCTGGAGACACGCTGCACGGATCTGTTCTTCGGTCATAGCCATCCCTCCTTTCACTCCTACAGACACCGCCGGGGGAGAAAGTGTTGCAAACAAAAACTGCTGTGCAGCGAAGTACACAGCACAGCTTGTCAATAAAGTCCATTTTGCCGCCTACAGGCGGCAGGAAAAGCATTTCAAGGCGAAAGAAGGGGCACTTTTTTGCAAAAAAAGTGCCCCTC
>CACXGK010000063.1 GCA_902767115.1 uncultured Ruminococcus sp. | reverse complement strand
GGTGCGGATAAAAGGACTTGAACCTTCACCGGGTTGCCCCGACTAGCACCTGAAGCTAGCGCGTCTGCCAATTCCGCCATATCCGCAACATATTCACGCTAAGTTCTCTCTCTTGAACTCAACAAGATATATTATAACACAGGTCTGACCATTTGTCAAGCATTTTTTTCAAAAAAAATCAGGAACTGAAAAATAATTCAAAAACACTGGAAATTTCACTACAGATGTGTTATAATAAAGGATAGTGCAAATTTGGAAAGGGGAGTGAGCGTGTGGCTGTCTATCTTGACCATGCCGCCACCACCAGACCGGCAGGCGAAGTGATCGAAGCAATCACCGATTGCCTGACCCATCATTACGGAAACCCATCCTCTCTGCATCGGGTCGGACTCGATGCGCAGCTTGTCATGGAGGATGCCCGCAAGGCCATCACCTCTGCCATCGGTGCGCAGCCGCAGGAGCTGCTGTTTACCTCCGGTGCGACCGAGGCAAGCAATCTGGCGCTGCGGGGTACTGCCGGCACCTACGGCAGACGCAAGAAACATATCGTATCCAGTGCTGTCGAGCATTCGAGCGTGCGCAGTACCCTCGATGCGCTTGAGGAGCAGGGCTATCAGGTGACGAGAGTGCTGCCCCGTGCGGACGGCAGATTTTATGCCGAGGATTTCCTCTCGGCAGTGACGGAGGAGACCTTCCTGGTATCCATGATGTACGCCGAGAACGAGACCGGCACGCTCCTGCCTGTGGCAGAAGTCATGCGCCGTGTCAAGAAGCGCCGCAGCGATATCGTAACGCATTGCGATGCGGTGCAGGCGTTCATGAAGCTGCCGGTCCATGTCGAGGACCTGCACGCCGACCTTGTGTCCCTCAGCGGTCACAAGATCCACGGTCCCAAGGGTGTTGGCGCCCTGTATGTCCGCCGTGGCATCCGCTTACAGCCGATCGTCACAGGCGGCAAGCAGGAGCGTGGGATTCGTCCCGGCACAGAGCCGACACCGCTGATCGCAGGCTTCGGCGCAGCTGTCAAGCTGATGCAGCCGACCATTTCGGACAGGCTGTCCCATGTGCAGATGCTCCACGACCAATTGATCTTGGAGCTGCGTAAAATGGAGGGCATCACGCTCAACAGCCCAGAGGATGGCTCGCCTTATATCGTGAACTTCTCCGTGCAGGGCATTCGTTCTGAGACAATGCTGCATTTTCTGGAGGAACGTGAGATCTACGTATCCAGCGGTTCCGCCTGCTCCAAGGGTGCAAAAAGTGGTGTTCTGGCAGCATACGGCATCCCGGATGACCGTGCGGACAGTGCGATCCGTGTCAGCTTCTCCGGCGAGACAGAGCCGGAAATGCTCGAAGCGCTCCTCTCTGCCGTTCGTGACGGGCAGAGGACTTTGATCCATAAATAAGAGAAAGGACTTTGACATATGAAAGAAGTTATTCTGGTGAAATACGGCGAGATGGCACTCAAAGGTCTGAATAAGGGAACCTTTGAGGACGTCCTGTTCAAGCAGATCAAATACCGCCTGCGCCCCCTCGGACGCTTTGTGTACAGCGCTGCACAGTCTACGATCTACATCGAGCCGGAGGAGGACACCATCCGCATGGAGGAGGTCATCTCCCGCCTGCAAAAGGTATTCGGAATTGCGACCATCTGCCGTGCCTGCGTCTGTGAAAAGGACTTTGCGGATATTCAGGAGAAGGCGGTCGTTTACCTCAAAGAAACCATGGAGGACGCAGCTTCCTTCAAGGTGGAGGCAAAGCGTGCGGACAAGTCGTTTCCGATGAAGTCACCGGAGATCTGCCGGGAGCTGGGCGGTGTCCTGAGTGAGGCGTTCCCGTCCATCACGGTAGACGTTCACAATCCGGAGGTTACCGTCATGGTGGACATCCGTGACAGCCACGCCTATGTTTACGCCGGCAAGATGCGTGGCGCAGGCGGCTTGCCCCTCGGCAGCAGCGGCAAGGCGCTGCTCCTGCTCTCCGGCGGCATCGACAGCCCGGTGGCAGGCTATATGATGGCAAAGCGTGGCATCAAGTGCTCCTGCATCCATTTCGTCAGCCCCCCGTACACCTCTGACCGTGCCCGTCTGAAGGTCGAGCAGCTCTGCGAGAAAATGACGGACTATTGCGGTGATATGAAGTTCTACTGTGTTCCGTTCACCGAGATCCAGGAGGAGCTCAAGCGCCGCTGCCCGGAGGAATACTTCACGATCCTGATGCGCCGCCTGATGATGCTCATTGCCCAGGAAATCGCCAAGAAGGACGAATCTTTGGCGCTCATTACCGGCGAGAGCGTTGGTCAGGTGGCATCGCAGACGATCCAGGCGATGGTCTGCACGGATGCCGTGTGCAAAATGCCGGTGTTCCGTCCGTGCGTGGGACTTGACAAGACCGAGATCATCGAGATCGCACGCAAGATCGACACCTTTGAGATCTCCATCCAGCCCTATGAGGACTGCTGCACAGTCTTCACACCCCGTCACCCCAAGATCCGTCCGCAGCTTGACCTGATCGAAAAGGCACAGGAGCAGGGGCATTTCGAGGATATGATCCGCAAGGCAGTGGAAGGCACTGAAGTCAAGACCTTCCGTGTGGTTCGCTGAGCGTGTCAGTTTTTTACAAAACTGTAACAAAATGCAAGGCTGATTTTCGTCTGTATGTACAAAAAGTGACTGTAAAAGTCGGCAAAGTTGTCGGATTCCCAGAATCCGGCAGCCGTACCCTTGACAAATCAGTATAAAAAGAGTAAAATGATAATGTATAGGTATAACTGTACCTGTACGTGGACGACCCGGAGCGCAGCAGTTCATTTCATCAACAGCCGTGCAGGGCGCCTATGACAACAGGTGACCCGGTCGGGAACCAAACTGATGGAGGAAGCTACATGAGTCAGATACCGGAAGAATCATTCGGAATGCAGAGTGGATCCGCCGCAGAGCAGAATGAGGCTTCATCACAAGAAGCCAATGCTCAGACACAGACAGGGAATCGCTCCGCACGGGAGAAGTATCTTGCAATCCGCAATGCTGTTCATGCCCAGGACACACAGACCCAGGCAGACGAACAGGCGGAGCTCGCTGATCGGATCCGCCGCATGAAATCCGCAAGGGAGCATCCGGAGGAAGCGCCCTATGTGCGCAGTTCACAGAAACGTTCCGCCGAGCGCAGAGCTCCGGAACCGGAACGCAGAAAAAAACGACCCGTTCAAACCAAGAAAAAATCGACGAAACGCAAGAAACGCAAAGGCCCCGATCTGTTTCCGCATAAGGGAGACAGCACGTTCGAGGTCATCCGGAAGATGGTCTTTCTGATGTCCACGACGGTGTTCATCGTATGCTTGTTCCTGATCGGCAAGTACTTCTGGGAGAACTACCAGAACGGTCGGTTCAATGAGGAGATCCGGCATCTTGTCTATCAGAAGGAAGAAGAAGTGAGCATGGAATCGGGCGATGAGTTCCAGTACTTTTCGCTTTTGCCGACAGCGGAGCTGCTGTTGCAGAAGAATCCTGAGGTGGTGGGCTGGATCAAGATCCCCACACAGGATCCCAATGTCAAATCTCCAATCGATTACCCCGTTTTGCAGCACGTCCCGAAAAAGGATGAAAACGGCGTCGAATTGCCAGGTGAAGGCGGCAATGAGTACTATCTTGACAAGAATATGTATCTCCAATATGAGAAGGCAGGCTCCATCTTCCTGGATTACCGCAACTATTTTGACTATGTTGTGGACGGACAGAGGATGTTCCCGAATTCTCAGAACCTGATCATTTATGGTCATAATATGCATGACTACTCCATGTTCGGCAGTCTCAAGCATTATATCAATGATGCGGCATACTATGACGCACACCCGATCGTCGAGCTCAATTCCAACTACCGGAAGTATAAGTACAAGATCTTTGGCATGATCATCGTGGACGTCGATGACACGACGGAAACGGCTTTCGATTACTGGAACAAGCTCAATTTCGACGATGAGGAAGACTTCTATAACTACGTCAATGAGGTCAAGCGCCGGACGGTGCGGCTGACGGATGTGGATGTCACCTATGGTGACCAGATCCTGACGCTCTCCACCTGCAACAGCACGTTCTCCCAGGGCAGACTGGTCGTCTTTGCACGTCTGCTGCGTGACGGCGAGGATCTCATGGAAGGGTGTACCAGCACCGAAAATCCCAATATCAAATGGCCTAACAGCTACTATAAATGGCACAAGAATACGTATGATCCCAATGCGGAGTTCGTACCATATGGCTAAGCCGCAGAAGGGAGCATTTGTATGTCGAACAAGAAGAAAACCAAGAAGCAGACGAAAAATGGTATCGTGATCGCTGCGGCAGTCGTTGCTGCCGGTGCAGCGATCGGAACCGGCTTTTTTGCGCTGAACAGAAATAAGCCGGAGTCTGTCGAGGAGATCGTGGAGACCACTGAGGCGCCGACACAGGCAACGCAGGCAGCCGAGACCTTTGACCCTTCCCTGGTCAAGGCGGGCGCTGTCAACGGCATGACCGGCAAGGCTAAGACCCTGATTGAACATTACAATGCTGACACAGTAGGCTGGATCACAGTGCCGAATACCAAGGTGGATAACCCCATTGTACAGGTCCCTGACAATGAGTATTACCTCGATCACGGCTTTGACCATAAGCCGTTCCGTGCAGGTACGGTGTTTATGGATTATCGTGATCGTTTTGGTTTCAGCGAAGCTGACCAGTCGGATAATATCCTGCTGTATGGGCACAACATGGCGAATAATACCATGTTTGGTTCCCTGCGGCGCTATCGACAGGATCTGACATTCTATAAGGAAGCGCCCTACATCGAGCTGGAGTCCAACTACCAGCACTACACTTACGTGATCTTCGCACTGACCATCACAGACGGCAGCGCCGGTGCTTCCTGGCGCTACTGGGACATGGAGGATTTTGAGAACCAGGAGTCCTTTGACGCTTATGTGGAGACCGCACGTCAAAAGAGCCTGACCGAGATTCCCGTGGATGTGCAGTACGGAGACAAGCTCCTGACCCTTTCGACCTGCTACTCGGATGCTGATGACTCTCGTTTTCTGGTCATCGCCAGACGTGTCAGACCGGGGGAGGATGCCTCGTCTTTTGCAAAGGCATTTGCTCAGGAGTAACGCCTGAAATGCCGGGATCCCGGCAAAACGGAGAATAGAGAGAATATGCTTTTTAAGAAGATGAAGCAGCGTTTTGCTGCGCTGTTGACAGCGGCAGCGCTTTCGCTGGCAGTATTGCCGGTGCAGGCGGTGGCTGAAACGTCTGAGGACGAGTATGATGACCTTGTTGTCATTACCGAGCCCCCGACAGAACCGGAGACTGAGCCGGAAACCGACTCCGAATCCGGTCTGAGCAGTGTGACCGTTGTGCATACAGCAGAAATTTCTGATGAAGATTACGAGCCGACCGATTGGTGGAAGGCTGAAATCGATGAATATGAGGATCTGTCCCTCGTTTCTTACGAAACGGTGGACGCCAGTGCCAATGCGGATGCGCAGACGCTTGCAGAGGGACGGGATGATACCATCGTGTCCAACTCCCCGACAGTGTCGGCAGTATCCTCGACTGACCCCGGAACCTTCGCATTCACCACCTATGGCTGGGGACACTGCGTTGGTATGAGCCAGAATGGTGCGAATTTCTACGCAAAGTACGCCGGATGGAGCTATCAGGACATCCTGTTCCACTACTATCCCGGCACGACGTTGAAGAATACCGGTACGGCTGAGACCGAGATGGTCACCGTACAGGGCGTTCCCGGCAACGTTCTCCAGCAGGTTTCGGAGATCGTCAATGTGGAGATCGGTCCGTCCTTTGAGCCGGAGTGCATCAAGGCGCAGGCGGTTGCAATCTACACCTACATGAAGTACCACAACAATGACGCCCATGACCTGCGTGGCAAGCCCAATCCGTCGCAGAAGATCGTTGATCTGTGCGCATCGGTTCTGGGTGAGGCGCTGTATTACAATGACAATTACTGCCTGACGATGTTCTATGCATCCTCCGGCGGTATCACGGCAAACTGCTATGATGTGTTCAGTGCAGACATCCCGTATCTGAGAAGCGTCACAAGCGACTATGATTCGCAGTATGATCCGCACTGGGGCACGGTGACGTATTATACGGTGGACGAGGTTCGCTCCCGTCTTCAGAATGCGTACAATATCACCCTTTCCGACAACCCGAAGAACTGGATCCAGATCATCGAGGGCAACGGCGGTTACGTCAACAGCGTTGTCGTTGACGGACAGATCACGGTGCGTGGCTATCCGTTCAGCCGTGTGCTGGGTCTGAAATCTCCGAAGTTTACTTACATTTGCGGTGGCGGCGGTGTTTCGCAGCCCATCGCTGCAGATCCGCCGGCAGAACAGCCTGAGACCCAGGCGCCTGCCCCGGCAGCAGACACCACGGAAGCTCCTGCTGCGCCGCAGACACCTGCGGATGCAGAGGAAGAAATGACAGCACCGAGTCTCTTTGGTTAATCAAAATACCCGGCAGTTCTGATGAAACTGCCGGGTATTGTTTTGCCCTCTCCGGTGAGTTCCGGAGAGGGCATGACTCGTATTCGGTTTTACTGAACGGTCGTTACATCCTTGCCGAACCACTTGGTCGAGATCTCGCCGAGCTTGCCGTCCTTCTTCATTTCGGACAGGGTCTTCTGCACTTCATCACGCAGCGCCTGGTCGTCCTTGCGGAAGCCGATGGCGTACTCCTCCTTCTCCAGACCCTCATCGAGGATCACGAAATCCTTGCCATTGGTGGTGATGAGGTACTGCGCAACCACGGAATCCATAAAGACAGCGTCCGAGAAGCCGAGCTCCATCTGGCGCAGCGCCTCGACATTGTCTTCAAGGGGCGTTGCGTGGATGCTGTCGTAGAAATCAGCGCCCTCCAGGATCTCCTCTGCTGTCGAACCAAGCTGTACACCAACGGTCTTGTCCGTCAGGTCATCAAGGGTCTTGATCTCGCTGTCAGCCGGAACGACAAAGATCATCTCGTTCTCCATGTACGGATCGGAGAGGTTCATTGCCTCTGCACGGGACGGATTCACAGACAGACCGTTCCAGATGCAGTCGATCTTGCCGGCGTTGAGATCCTGCTCCTTGGCGTCCCATACGATCGGCTGCTTGACGAGCGTCACGCCCAGACGGTCACAGACCTCCTGTGCCACGTCGATATCAAAGCCGATGATGTTGTTGTCCTCATCTGTAAAGCCCATCGGCGGGAACGATGCATCCAGACCCAGTACAAACTCTCCGCTGTCCAGCACCTTCTGCAGGGAAGCATCACCGTCAGCGGCTGTATTCGATGCAGCTCCATCTGCTGTGCTCTGCGCAGCATTGCCGCCGGCACATCCGGTCAGGGCGAGCATCACAAAAGCTGTCAGTGCAGCAAAAATACGATTCTTCTTCATTTAGAAATTCCTCCTTGATGATAGAGACACGATTACCTACTATCATATTACCATACATTGGTGAAATTGTAAAGCATTCCAGCACATTTTCAGTCAGTCGCACAAAAAAGTGAGAGAATGACGCACAAAACTTTGCGCTTTAATCGATGCTGTACGGGTCACGTTCGATCGTGCGGAATTTTCGCTTGGACTCTATTCGTTTCCGGGCGATCCAGCCTTCAAGCTTCCGGTAGCCCTTCCAGAGCATCCAGACGCCGAGCAGCACCGGATAGATCAGCAGGATGCACGAACACAGCAGCAGGAGGGACGTGCTGAAATCATTCAAACGGGCGGCATTTTCCCAGAACGGATAGGCGATGGCATCACTTGAAATGACCATCTCACGCAGATGCCACAGCCGGTTCCAACGGCTTTTCAGGCTGTTCCGGGAGGTGTTGACCACGATGTGGGTGCCTTCCTCGGTGTCAAGGGCTTCCGTCAGCGTTTTCTCCGCAAAGCCACGCACGGGGTCGGGCAGGACGGCTTCGTAGCAGGTGACCTTGTTGGCAGGGGGTGCAGCGGTTTCCATTTCATACGGATCTGCATACGGGTCGGCATATGGATCCGCATACGCATCCTCCCCATCCTCCAGTGCCGCAAACGGCAGATACACATGAGCCGCATCCCCGTAAGCAGTTTTGGAAGCTGCATCGGTTTCCGGCTCGATCACGCCGGCGATCTGGTAGACCTTGCTGTCGATCTCCAGCTCTAACCCGGCGACCTCAGACGAGCCGAACGCATTCCACGCAAGCTGCGTGTCAATGACCACACGATCCTGCATCAGGTCGTCAGGGGAGAGGTAGCTGCCATCCGCCAGATGCCAGGGGTGCATCCGGAAGAAATCCCCATCTATCGCAATTGCAGACGCTTCGCTTGCATAGCGCTTTGTGCCACGCACGCTGACTGTGCCGTAGGTGCGGCTGCTGCACGCATACCAGAGCTTGGCGTCGGCATTCGCAGGCTCCAGGGAGGCGGTGACCATCGCTTTGTCGATGCTCTCCTTGATCGTGTCCACCGACGTCGGGTAGAATCCGGCATCATCGGTCAAAAACGCACTGACCTGCGCATAGGAAAGCGTACCGTCACCTTCCCAGCGTTCAGCCGCCTGCTGGCTGATCTGCGTCCGGCGCAAGTGCTGCGCTGCACCCTCACAAACGCCGGCTCCGGCAAGCGTGACGACAGCAGCGATCAGCAAAGCGATGCGCTTTTTGGAAAGCTTCATCATGACTCCTCCATCCGCACCTGCGCACCGGGCGTCAGGGGCTTTTCAGAGGTGGTGATAACGAAGTCAGACTGTGAAATCTCACCCTGTACGGCGCTGTTGATATCGTCAGAAGCGAGCACGGATACTGTCACACGGTTTGCGTAGTAGCGGTTGCCGAGGGGTGTGGATTTCGACTGCATCACGAGGACGAATTTGCCGTCCTTATCCTCCATGATGGCGCTCGACGGCACTACGCAGTCATAATTCTGAGAGGAGCAGGTGATGGACAGCGCCAGCATCTGACCGGCTGTCACGTCCTTGCCGGTGATCTCAAAGGTCAGGAGCTTGTCCTGGCTGGAGGGGTTCTTCGGGTCTGTACGGGCGCTGAGGAGCTTGGCGGTGATGTCACTGTAGTAGTTGTTGGTGACCTCGGCGATGGTGCCGACCTTGACACGGCGAGCCTGTTCCGGCGTCACGCTGAACGAAACGGTGTAGCCGGAGCTGGTGAGACTGATGTTTGCAAGCTCCATGCCGTCCGTTACCGAATCGCCGGCAGCAACATTGACGGCACCAACGATGCCGTCATTTTTTGACGTGATGGTGACTGTGCCGGCATCCTTTTTGAGCTTTTCGAGCGCTTCCTTCTGCTTGTCGATGGCAAGCTGCTGGCTCTGCAAATCGAGCGCAGCGGACTTTGCTTCGATATCGTCAGTTTTCTTGGTCTCTGCAAGGTCAATGATCAGCCCCTGCAGCGCCTTCTCATTGGTAGAAACAGCTTCTTCAAGCGTTGCAATGTCAACAGTCTCGCTCTGCTCAGAGTACGCATTGACGATCTGGTTGGCGCTGTCAAGCTCTGCCTGCACGGAAGCGATGTCCTGGTTGATCGCAGCAGAAATGGTACCGGCTGCATCATTGCGAGCCTTGTTGGCGGTCTCGGCGGCAGCGGCGGCTGTGTTGACAGCCTCCTGTGCTTCTGCGATCTCCTTTTCTGCCGTCTGGATGGCTTCCAGGGTCTTCTTTGCGGCTTCTGCGTCCTCCTTGGCGTACTTCGCAGCGGAGGCGGCATCCTCCATGGCACGTTTGAGTTCGAGATCATCGGGAGCCGCTTCGGAGTCGGCTTTTGCACGGGCAGCAGCCGTTTCAGCAGTCTCAGCGGCACGCTCCAGTGTGGTGAGGGTCGCCTGCTGCTCCGCAGAGGTGACGGTCAGGGCAGCGGTCTTGGTCTCAAGGATCGTCTTGGCGGCTTCGAGCTCGGCATTGGCTTTGATGTAAGCTGTTTCTGCGTTGGAGGCAGCAGCGGTGTATTTTGCCGGGATGCCGGCAGTCTCACCGGTTTCGAGGAGACTGAGGTAGCCCTTGAGCTCTATGAGCTTGTCACTGGCGTCAGATGCCTTCTTGGAAGCCTGCTGGTAAGCGGAAGCCGAAATGCCTGTGCCAGCCTGACTTCTGGCAGCATTCAGGCGGTTGATGCTGGTCTGGAGATCACTTCTGGCATCGGCGATCGCCTGGTTTTCCTTGGCGTAATCCGGCACAACGGTCAGCAGCGCCTTCTGATAGGCAAGCTCTGCTTCACGGATGCCGTCCTCAGCAGCTTTGATCTCCTCATCATCCTCGCCGGCTTCGAGGACAAAGAGCTTATCGCCGGCTTTGACCTCGTCTCCGATCTTGACATGGACACTTGCGACCTTGCGATTGCCCTCTGCTACGACCGTGTAATTCTGATTCGCTGTCACGACGCCGGAGCCACGCACCTTTTCCGTGATCTGACCGTAGCCAGCATACTGCGCCGAAACGGTCGGCAGGCTGTGGTTCATGATGGTATTCGAGAAAAATGTCAGCACCAGCAGAATCGCCAGAAAGATGATCAGGATGGTCTTGATGCGTTCACGCCGCCGGGCGTTTTTATTTTCTTCCATTTCGTAATTCCTCCAATGATATCAAAATCTCTGTTTATCCTTTGACGCCGCCGGAATAGGTGATACCCTCCACGAGGTACTCCTCTCCGTACAGAAAGAGCAGCAGCGCCGGGATCATATACACGACTGCCACCGCAAATGCCAGTCCCACGTCGCCGCTGTTGATCTGCGACAGAAAGACGGAAAGCGGAAACTGATCCTGATCCTTGAGCAGGATCAACGGCTGCTCGACCATATTCCAGTAGTCGATGAACACGAGCAATCCGACCGACAGCATTGCACTGCGGGTCAGCGGCAGGCAAATGTGCCAGAAGATCTGGAATTCACTTGCGCCGTCCAGTCTTGCCGCCTCGTAGTAGGCTTTTGGGATGCGCCGCATGACTTTTGTGAGCAGATACACGCTGAACGGTGAGAAGATACCGGGCAGTATGATCGCCCAGCGTGTTCCCAGAATGCCCAGCCAGTCAGAAACCAGGTAGTTCGGTACGAGCGTGACCTGGTAGGGCATGAGCATTAGGATGATGTACATAAAAAATATGATCTCCCGGATACGCCCCCGGTACCGGGAAAAGCCATATGCCGTGAAAGCGGCAAGCAAGATCTGGAACACAGTGATGGGAACGACCAGAATTACGGAATTCCAGAATTTCAGCAGATAGTCCGGGCTTTTGAACAGGACAGATGCGTACTGCGAGAAGCTGACCTTGTCCGGGATGAATTTGAGGTTCAGTTCCTCGGAAATGTAAGTTTTCTTGTCCGCCGTTGCGCTCTCGATCATGGCGCCGTAGTTGGCGGTGATCTCCTTTTCGGACATGAAGGAGTTGCTGATCGTCAGCACCGTCGGCAGGATGAACAGGATGGCGGCAAGGAGCGCTAAGATAAAGAGCAGCGCCGTCAGGAAATGCTCCCGGACTTTCGGGGATCGTAACTGTATCATTCTTCCACATCCTCCCCGAATTTGCGCTCGATCAGAAACATGATGCCGATCAGGATGACCATCACAACAGACAGCAGAACCGCCGCACTGGACAGCTTCTGATAGTCGAGCGAGTTAAAGGTATTGTTCATGAAATGCTGCAAGAGGTACATACTTTCAAACGGATAGTCGCCGGTCAGCAGGTATACCTCACGGAACATCTTGAAAGAGCTGATGATCGACAGGATCGTGACAAACAGAATGGTCGGCGAGAGGTACCGCAGCTTGATATGCAGGAATGTGTACCAGCCGCTTGCACCTTCCAGTTGGGCGACCTCGACGATGTCACGAGGGATGCCGGCAATGGCGGACATAAAGAGGATCATGTTATAGCCCAGCGTTTTCCAGAGGAACATGATCGTCAGCACGAAGTACGACCAGTTGGTTTTGAACCAGTCCACCGGTTCGATCCCGAAAACGCTTGTAATCTGGTTGAGTGTGCCGTGGTAATGGAAAATGACCTGCCATACCAGCACGACCGATGCAATGGGCACCATCAGTGGGCAGAGGAAACAGGAACGCAGCCAGCTTTTGCCGGGTATCTTGGAATTGAGCGCAAATGCCATCCAGAGGGACAGCACCACGGACAATGGCACGGCGATCACGGAAAAGATCGCTGTATTGCGAGCCGCCCGGATGAAAGCGGAATTGGAGAACAGCTTGATGAAGTTGTCCAGTCCCACGAAGTTCGCAAAGATGGGGTTGTCCAGCACGGAATAGTAGATGACCACACAGAACGGTATGATAAAGAACACCAGCACACCGATCAGACTGGGCGTCAGCCAGCTCCATGCCTTGCAATGCTCAATGATGCGCTGCCGTCGTTTTGGGGTTGTGGGTTGCATATAGATGCGTCACGCTCCTTTTATCATGATAATCAATTGGAAATCGGGAATTATTGATTGATTACTGTACTATTCATCATAGCACACTCCATGCAAGATGTCAAGTGGTTATGCCGAATCTTACAAATCTGTTATTTTTCGTATCTGCGCCATTTGCAAAGCCGCAGAGCCTTCCCCTGCATTATAATAAACACATGACCATCTGAAAACCTGACAGTTTTCAGATGCCTTTTCTGAAAATCGGATATCTGCCCAAACTTGATGCGTGCAGAAGTTTTACACTTGTGCATTCTGCTGCGAAGCAAAAGGCTGCATAACCAGTGGTTACACAGCCAGATATAGCAGGTCAGTTTTGTCTTTCACGGGCAGCATGGAGCTGTCCACGTTTTTTTCGCTGCTTGATGGTATACATTGCCTGGTCGGCATTGCGCAGCAGCACCTCGAAGTCCATTTTTTTGCAAAGCTTTGTGCGGTAGAGCCCCACGCTGGTGGTGAGCTGATAGGGGAGTCCGGAATGCATATTATAATCTGCAAGATACTGATGGATCTGCTTGACGATCGTATCCCCGTCGCAGTCGCCCGGAATGATGGCGATCATCTCATCGCCGCCGAACCGCACGCAAAGCGCATTGGGCGGACACGCAAACCGGAGTGCCGCTGCCGCAGATGCGATGGCATTGTCGCCGGCGGCATGACCGTAGTCGTCATTGATATGCTTGAGCCCGTCAAGGTCAGACAGCAGCACTGTCAGCGGCATCCCACTGTCACCATGCTTTTCGCAAAGTGCCTCAAAATCCTTGCTGAAGCTCAGACGGTTGCAAAGCCCGGTCAGCGGGTCGTAGCGGTACATTTCCTCGATCTTGTGGATGAGGTGGTTCTGGTACTGCCGGTTGATAAAGCCGCCGAGTCCGATGGAGAGTGTTGTCACGATCTGGGGGATCTTGCAGTAGTCCGTGACCTCATATTCCTTGAAATGGAAGCAGAGATACCCGATCGGCACATTCATAAAGTCAAGCGCACTAAAGATCAGCGGATAGCCGTTTTCCATGACCTCCTGCAATTTCGGGATCACATCCGAGCGCTGCATTTCGTACTGAAGGAACGGCTGCTGGTCGGTATCAAAGAACAGCAGCATCCTGTCCTCAAAGGAAGGCTCCCGCTTGGCAGCAAAATAGTCCTTTGTATCGTCGGTGCAGCTTTGATTGATGAGGCAGCAAAGGTCCTGGAGGACATCGCCGAACAGCGTATAGCTGCTTGCCTCGATGCTGGAGAAGGACTGCATCCGTTCGCACATATCAGTGAGCGCACGGTTATCGTCCTGATACCGGTAAAACCGGTCATTGAAGCTGTGCATATGATCGAGCCCCTGGCTGTCCTCATCGGGTGTGCAGCCGCAGGAGTGGTTCAAGAGCAGGTCAGGCTCGACCAGATAGCTCTTTGGCGGTTTCCCGTCAAGGGCGTCCATGACGGCGGCAAAGACCGTTTTCGTCATACCGGACGTACCGCAGCGCACGGAGCTGATGGCAGGGGTGGAGAAGTTGATCTCGTCGATGCCGTCAAATCCCGTCACGATCACGTCCTCCGGGATCCGGACGCCATGCTCCGTCAGCACGGCACAGACATTGATTGCCATGATATCGTTGGCGCAGAAGATCGCATCCGGGAGCTGCTCACGGGTGAGGAGCTCTGCTGTGGCAGCCTTGGCAGGCTTCGCCCAGAAATGCCCGTAGCTGACCATATCCTCCGAGAAGGGGATGCCGTATTCCTCCACGACCTGGCGGTAGACCTCCATGCGTTCATCCGAGAACGGATTATTGGGGATGCCGCCCATGAAATGCGGATGCTCCACATGATGGTGCTCGAAAACGTGCCGCACGATCAGCTCAAAGCCACGGCGGTAGTCAAACCGCACATCAGAGCAGTTCTCATGCGTGCCGTCGGTGATGATGACCGGGACGTGATGCGCCTGGGCATCCTGGATGATACTGTCGGCAGTTTTGCGGCTCTTGATCTTCTCGTCCATGATGATGACGACATCGGTATGTGCATAGTCGATCAGTTCAAAAACGGAGGTCTCGGCATTATACTCAGTGTCATTCCAGTACAGGTCGGTATTGATCACATACACCCATAAACTGCAATTTTGTTTGCGAAGTTTCTCATTGAGCTCCATGACAAAGCGGCAATTCTCCAGGTCATGGATCCTGGAAATACACAAAGCAACCACTCGTTTACCGAAAAGCATCTGCATCACCTCCTGAAAGAATCGTTACCATTTGTACATTATTATAGCATAAAACGAATGAAAAAGCAAGCGGCTTTGTATAATTTCAAGTCGATTTTAGCTCGTTTGTATACAAATCCACCAAAAGCAGTGAAAATGCGGGTCTGATAGCGATTATTCTGCTGCATAGATTGACAAAACGCAGATAATGTGTTATACTATATGTAACTATTCTGGATTTTATCATTGGGAGGAAAGTGTATGTTCAAACATCGTTTGCTGCCGCTTGCTGCGGCGTGTGTACTGTTGCAGCCGCTCATGGTCTCCGCCAAGGATTCCAGCACGCAGATCACGCTGACGCCGCCGGAGCAGATGCCGGCTGCTGTCGGGACGGTCTCCGTGCAGTGCAGCCGGAATATGAACGGTTCAGTGGTGGAGATCTACCGTGTGCAGGAGGAAGGCGCATTCCTCTACTACACCCAGCGCATCACGCTTTGCGACGGTCTGACTGTGAACTGCCCTCTGTGGGAGGGGGATTACCGCATGGTGGTCTCGTATCTGAGCGATGACAGCACGGAGCGCCGGGAGCATCGTTTGAATTTCACGATCGACGACCCGGATATGGATCCGGCGCAGAGCTTTGATACGACCCTGTATGTGTACCACTTCGACACCAGCCCGGAGATCTCGCAGGATACCTCCTTCGGCACGGAACGAACGATCGAGAAGCGCACGGTGAAGGCGGAATTCACCTATCAGTTTGCCCGTGCGGACTTTGCCATCGGCGACCTGAATGCAGATGGTCTTGCGAATGCCTCCGATGCGGCGGCGATTCTGATCGCAGCGGCGGCAGCAGGTGCAGGTGAGGACTCTGCGCTGACCGCCCTGCAAATGGAGGAAGCCGACCTCAACGGCGATCAGGTGTTCAATTCGGCAGATGCCGCAGAGCTCCTTGTGTACTCGGCAGACTTTGCCGCCGGAAACTTCTCAGGCGACCTGCTCTCCTATGTCCGTGAGAATGCAGAAAATGCCACAAACATGGCAGAAAATGCGGATTGACAGCATAGCAGGCATCATGCTATAATAACATAAAGAAATGTTATACCAACGCTGCGGTAATGGCAGGTCATATCCTGTATTGCGCAGCGTTTTCTTGTATGCGATCTGCACCCGGCTTGCCGGGGATCATATAAAGGGAGGAATCGAAGATGTATCCATTTCAGAATCCGGAGCTGACACCGGCAGAGCGGGTGAAGGACCTGCTCTCACGCCTGACCGTCGAGGAAAAGATCGGTCTGCTTGCCACACACAACCTGCCAATTGAACGACTTGGCATCGGAGAGTGGTATGTCGGGCAGGAGGTTGCCCGTGGACTTGTCAAGCGTGAGCCGGAGAACCCTACAACGGTCTTTCCGCAGCCCATCGGCATGGCAGCGACCTTTGACAAGCAGATGATGCGGCAGATCGGACTGACTGCCGGCAGGGAATCCCGTGCGTACTTCAATGCCGAGAAAAAGGGCGGTCTGATGGTCTGGGGTCCTACGGTAGACCTGACCCGTGACCCCCGTTGGGGCAGAAACGAGGAGTGCTACGGTGAGGACCCGTGTCTGACCGGCAATATGGCGGCGGAGTACACCCTTGGTCTTCGTGGTGAGGAGAAGGTCTGGGCGACCATCCCGACCCTCAAGCATTTCTGCGCAAACAATCATGAGCAGGAGCGAGGTGTTGACAACGCCAACCTCGACCCTCGCCTGAAGCATGAATACTACTATGCTGCTTTCCGTACACCCGTTAAGTATGGCGGTGCGCATTCGGTCATGACAGCGTACAACGACATCTGCCACGCCCCGGCGGATATGAACCATGATCTGCGCAATGTTCTGAAAAAGGACTGGGGACTGGGCTTTGTGGTGACGGACGGTGCAGATTTCTCACAGAATGTCACAGCCCACGGCACATTTGATTCCCATGCCCTTGCGCTCAAAGCCTGTCTGAAAGCCGGCACAGATACCATGACAGACACGGACGGCTGTGTTCATGCCGCCGCACGCAAGGCGCTGGCAGACGGCTTGATCTCGGAAGCCGACCTTGACGAAGCCATCAGCAATCTCCTGGAAAGCCGTGTGCTCCTCGGTCATTTTGACCCGGATACGCCTTACGATCACCTCACCCGTGCAGACGTCAACACCGGGGCAGACCGTGCCTTGAATCTGCGTGCTGCCCGTGAGGGGATGGTGCTGCTCGACAACCACAAGAATGCCCTGCCGCTGCAAGCAGACAAACACCGCAAGATCGCTCTGTTTGGTCCGAATGCAGATGTGAACCTGATGGACTGGTACACGGGGTATTCCTCCTATCTTGTGAGCATCCGCAAGGGTCTGGAGGAACGGGGGATCGAGGTCGTGTATGACCTTGGATGGAGCATCGTCAGAATCCAGGCGCCCAACGGCAATTACCTTTGCATCGGCGAGGATGACTGTTTATATGCCGATGCGGATGCAGATCATGCAGCGCAGTTCTATCTCTGCGAGCACGATGACGAGGGGAACTGGACAAATCTGCGCCATGTGGATTCCGGACGCTACCTCACCATCGAGAACAATGCACTCAGGCTCGGCAAGGACGAGATTTACGGCTGGTTCACGCATGAGACCCTGAAACGTCAGGAATACAGCCGTCTGGGGGGGGATGTATTCTCGGATTACCTCCACGGCGAGCAGCTCACACTGGACGGTAACAGCCGTGTCGTTACCCGACCCAAGGCTCGTCCGGATTCGTCCGTGATCTTCCATGTGGACTATGTCTCCGTCGGGGATGAACGTCTGGCTTCTCTGGCATCCGCCTGTGATGCCGTTGTCTACTGCGGCGGCAACGACCCGGAGCAGGTCGCAAGAGAGTGCTACGACCGCGAGACCATTCTGCTTCCCTCGGCACAGCGTCATGCGATCTGGCGGCTGAGCCGGCAGCTCCGGGATATTCCGGTCGTGCTGGTGCTCGTGTCGAGCTATCCCTATGCGCTGGATACCGAGCAGGGGATGGCATCTGCGGTGCTCTGGACAAGCCACGCAGGTCCGGAGCTCGGTCATGCCGTTGCGGAAACACTGTTCGGTGAGAATAACCCTGCTGGCAGACTGCCCCAGACCTGGTACCTCTGCGATGAGGATCTCCCCTCCATCAAGGATTACAATATCATGGATAACCGCATGACCTACCGCTGGTTCGATGGTGATGTGCTGTATCCTTTCGGCTTTGGTCTGAGCTATGCGCAGTTCCGGTATGATGCATTGCAGACGGAGAACACCCCGGACGGCATCCGTGTGACCGCACAGATCACCAACGTGTCCGACCGTGACGGTGATGAGGTCGTGCAGGTCTACGCCCATGCAGAATCGGGCAGGATCCCACGTCCGGTACAGCAGCTCATTGCTTTTGATCGTCTGCATATCCCGGCAGGGGAGACCGTGATCTTTGACCAGACGGCGCCGCTGCATGAATTGGAGATCTGGGATGTGAGCCGGGAACGCCTTGTGCTTGAATCAGGCTTCTATACGATCTCGCTCGGTGCTTCGAGCCGTGATCTGCGCTGTAACACGCTCGTTTGCATCGAAGGCGAAATGATTCCGCCACGCTCCCTGTGTCAGGAGGTTCGTGCGGAACTCTGGGACAAGCAAAGCGGCACGGAGATCTACACCGACCCCATGTCCGGCGAGACTCATGTCCGTGGTATGTGCTGGCGGAACGAACTGGTTTATCAGAACTGTGATCTGACCGGTGTGAGTCACCTGACGCTCAGTGCGGCAGCGCCGGTCGATGAAGTGACCGTAGAGGTCTATCTCGATCAGGAATACGTTCCGGAAGTGCTGCTCCGCATTCCGCCGAGCGACGGATTTACAGATTTCAAGGAGATCACCGGTTCTCTCGAAGCTGACGGCTGCCACACGATCCGTCTGGTATTCGGGCAGAGCGCCTGCATCGAAAGCCTCCGGGCAGAGTAACACATTTCCGGCAAAGTCATATGATGTACTATGGACACCGCAAAGAGCGGTGCGCCAAATACTTCACTCAAAAGGAGATATGACTTATGAACGGATGCTTTGACGGTGGCTGCTGCTGGATCATTATCCTCATCCTGATCATCTTCTGCTGCGGCAATAACAACTGTGGCTGCAACAACAACAATTGCGGCTGCGGCTGCTGATTTCCAGCGACCTAAGACGAAGGAGCTGCCTGGGAGACCGGGCAGCTTCTTTTTTGTTAGAAAACTCCGCAGACTACTTGCTTTTTCTCTGAAATTATAGTATAATAATCTATGTATGAGCGAAAGAGGAGGGAAGCGCATTGCAATCGGCTTTTGAACGCATTTATGCTGTTGTGCGGCAGATTCCGTGCGGCAAGGTGGCAACCTATGGCATGGTCGCACAGCTTGCCGGTAATCCACGCTGGGCAAGAGTGGTCGGCTACGCACTTCATGCGAATCCTGCCCCCGGTGTGATCCCCTGTCATCGGGTGGTCAACCGTGAGGGACGGCTTGCGCCTGCTTTCGCTTTCGGAGGCGAGGACAGGCAGCGGGAGCTGCTTGCCGCAGAGGGCGTGCAGTTTGGTGCCGACGGCTGCGTGCTGCTGTCTGAATACCTCTGGAATGGACTGAAGGAGGGAGAAACACCGTGACACCTGAGCAGATCCTCAAGCAATATTTCGGCTATGACGCCTTTCGTGAGGGACAGGCAGATATCATCAGCCAGATCCTTTCCGGGCGGGATGTTCTGGGTATCATGCCGACCGGCGCCGGAAAGTCCATCTGCTACCAGGTACCGGCAATGCTTCTGAACGGTCTGACGATCGTGATCTCGCCGCTGATCTCCCTGATGCACGACCAGGTGCGAGCTCTCCTCGAAAACGGCATCCCGGCAGCGTATCTCAATTCCGCCCTCGACGAGGACACCTACCGCCAGACGCTTGCAGCTGTGTTCAATGGCAGGATTCGCATTCTGTATGCGGCGCCGGAACGTCTGGAAACCGAGAGCTTCCTGCACATTGCACAGGAGGTGCCGATTGCGATGGTCACCGTGGACGAAGCGCACTGCGTTTCCCAGTGGGGACAGGATTTCCGTCCGAGCTACATGAAAATCATGGAATTCCTGCAGCGCCTGCCAAATCGCCCCATTCTGAGCGCCTTTACCGCAACGGCGACCAAGGACGTGGCAGATGATATCGTCCGCATTCTGGGATTGCAGGAGCCTTACGTCATTACGACCGGCTTTGACCGCAAGAATCTCTATTTTGCGGTCGAGGAGCCCAGGGACAAGTTCCAGGCGCTTGTGCGCATCATCCGGGAGCATGAGGGGGAAGCCGGCATCGTCTACTGCCTGACCCGCAAGACAGTGGAGGACGTCACAGAGCATCTCCAGGAGAACGGCATTCAGGCAAGCCGCTATCACGCCGGACTTTCCGATGAGGAACGAGCTCGGAACCAGGAGGATTTTCTGTATGACCGCATCCAGGTGATCGTGGCGACCAATGCCTTTGGCATGGGTATCGACAAATCGAACGTCGGATTTGTCGTGCATTACAATATGCCGAAGAATATCGAGAACTACTACCAGGAAGCCGGCAGAGCCGGACGTGACGGCAGCAATGCGGACTGCATTTTGCTCTATGCGCCGGGCGATGTCCGGTTGAACCAGTTCATGATCGAGCGCTCCAATGACAATGATCAGCTCGATGAGACCATGCGCATCCGCCTGCGTGAGAAGGATCAGGAACGTTTGAAGCAGATGACGTTCTATTGCACCCGTCATGAATGCCTGCGCCACTATATCCTGCGGTATTTCGGGGAGAAAACCCAGAATTACTGCGGAAATTGCAGTGCGTGCAAGACCAATTATGAGAAGAAGGATATTTCCGTCGAGGCGCTGAAGATCGCATCCTGCATCTATCGTTTGCAGCAGCGCAACCTCCAGTTCGGTGCCAAGGGCATCACGGATATCCTGCGTGGCAGCAAGGCGGAAAAGTATGCAAAATTCAATCTGTCCGACACCCTCTCGACCTTTGGTATCATGCAGGATGTCACCGAACGCCAGTGCCGTCAGATGATCGATTTTCTGGTGACGGAGGACTGGATCGGACAGGGCGGCGAATTCAAGACGCTCACCCTCAACCGGAAGTCCGTCCAGCTCCTGAAAGAGCGCCCGGTCATCACCATGAACGTGGTGAAGGAGGAAAAGCCCGTCACCCTCCGCCGGGACAAGTCGCTCTCGCCCGACGTGGATGCCGGACTGTATGCAAGACTCAAGGAGGAACGCAGCCAGATCTCCAAGAAGGAGGGCGTGCCGGCGTACATTATTTTCACAGATTCGAGCTTGCAGGATATGGCACGCAAGGTGCCGACTACGGAAATGGCATTTCTGAGCATTTCCGGTGTGGGACGTGTCAAGCTTGAAAAATACGGCACACGTTTCCTGCGTGTGATTCAGACCTATCTGAAAGAGCAAGGCTCGGGAGGACATTAAATGGCATCGAGCAGATCGTATCTCGACTTTATCCTCGGACAGCTCTCCGATCTGGAGGGCGTGCGGTTCCGGGCGATGATGGGGGAATTCATTCTCTATTATCAGGACAAGGTGATCGGCGGCATTTATGATGACAGGCTGCTTGTCAAGCCGGTGCAGGCTGCTGTGAGCCGGATGCCGGATGCACCGTCCGAGCTTCCCTACGAAGGCGCCAAGCCCATGCTGCTTGTGGAGAATGTGGATGACAGCGCCTTCCTGCAAGAGCTGTTTGCGGCAATGGCGATGGAGTTGCCTGCGCCGAAGCGGAAAAAGACGAAATCATAAGGAGTACCAAATGGATATTATCAAGATCCTGACAGAAGAATTTGAGGTGCGTGAGGAGCAGGCAAAGAATGTCGTAGCGCTCCTCGATGACGGCAAGACTGTGCCGTTCATCGCACGTTACCGTAAGGAAATGCACGGCGCTCTCGATGACCAGACCATCCGCCGGATGGCGCTGCGCCTGCAAGCCCTGCGCAATCTTGAAGAACGCCGTGAGGAAGTCCGCACAGCGATCGAGAACAAGGGCGCCATGACCGAGGAGATCAGTAAGGCGCTGGATGCTGCCATGACCATGGTCGAGGTGGAGGATATCTACCGCCCCTACAAGGAAAAACGCCGCACCAGAGGCAGCGTTGCCCGTGAGCGTGGTCTGACGCCGCTGGCGGAGCAGATCCTTGCACAGGACCCGGCAACGGAACCGGAATCGGCTGCTGCGGCATTCGTTTCCGAGGAAAAGGACGTGCCGGATGTGCAGGCAGCCTTGCAAGGGGCAATGGACATCATCGCCGAGGATATTGCCGACGATGCGAAGCTCCGTACTGCCATGCGTGATCTGTACAGCCGTTTTGGTACGCTGACGTGCGTGGCTGCCAGCGAGGAAGCTGCCGAGGGCGTTTACAAGAACTATGCGGAATTCGAGTGCCTGGTGCCGAGACTGCAGGGACACCAGATCCTTGCGGTCAACCGTGGCGAAAAGGAGGAAGCCCTCAAGGTCAACATCACCGTCGCAGAGGGACTTGCCGAGCAGACCTGCTGCAAGCCCTATGTCAAGAACCAGAGCAAATGCGGCGAGCTGGTGCGCCTTGCGGCGTGCGATAGCTGCAAGCGTCTGATCGTGCCGTCCATCATCCGTGAGGTGCGAAATGCCCTGTTTGAGGATGCTTCCGCAAAGGCGATCCGGGTGTTCGCCTCGAATCTCGGTCAGCTTCTCATGCAGCCGCCGCTGAAAAACACCGTGACCCTTGGTCTTGACCCTGCGTACCGCACGGGCTGTAAGCTTGCTGTTGTGGACGGTACCGGAAAGGTGCTCGATACCGGCGTGATCTACCCCACACCGCCGCACAACAAGATCGCAGAAGCCAGCCGCAAGGTCACAGCCATGGTCGAAAAGTACGGCATTGAAGCCATTTCCATCGGCAACGGCACCGCCTCCCGTGAGAGTGAAAGCTTTGTGGCAGACCTGCTCCCGAACTTCTCCCACAAGGTCAGCTATATGGTCGTTTCCGAGGCAGGCGCTTCGGTCTACTCGGCATCGGAGCTGGCGGCGGAGGAATTCCCGGACTATGACGTTGCGCTGCGAAGCGCTGTTTCCATCGCAAGACGCTTGCAGGACCCGCTGGCGGAGCTGGTCAAGATCGACCCGAAGGCGATCGGCGTCGGACAGTATCAGCACGATATGCCGCCCAAGGAGCTGCAAACCGCCCTTGACGGCGTGGTGGAGGAATGTGTGAATGCGGTCGGCGTCGATGTCAATACCGCATCGGCATCGCTCCTGTCGCATATCGCCGGCATTTCCGGAACGGTTGCGAAGAATATCGTCAAGTACCGTGAGGAGAACGGCGCCTTTGACAATCGCCGTCAGCTCCTCAAGGTCCCGAAGCTCGGTCCCAAGGCATTTGAGCAGTGCGCAGGCTTCCTGCGTATTCCGGGCGGCAAGTCGCCGCTGGACAATACTGCCGTGCATCCGGAGAGCTATGCGGCGGCAGAAAAGCTGCTTGACCGCTTTGGCTACAGTCTGGAGGATGCCGCTGCCGGCAAGCTGTCCGGTCTTGCTGACAGCGTCAAAAAAGTCGGAAAATCCACACTTTCCAAGGAACTTGACATCGGCAGCTACACGCTTGACGATATGGTTGCCGAGCTGCAAAAGCCTGGACGTGACCCCCGTGATCTGCTGCCGCCGCCGCTGCTGCGTTCCGGCAATGTCATGGAGATCAAGGATCTGACGCCCGGCATGGAGCTGATGGGAACCGTGCGGAATATCGTGGATTTCGGCTGCTTTGTGGACATCGGCGTTCACGAGGACGGACTGGTTCACATCTCGCAGATCTGCGACCGCTTCATCAAGCATCCGCTGGAAGCCGTCAAGGTCGGCGATGTGGTCAAGGTCTGGGTGCTGGACGTGGATGTGAAGCGAAACCGCATCAGCCTGACCATGCTCAAGGACGGCAAACGCAGCCGCAGACGCTGATTACAAGATAGGACACAAGCCCGGATTCCGGGCATACATAAGGGTGAAGGAAGGATATTATGAAAGATACAAAGATGCAAGAAAAGAAACCGTATGGCACAGGAAAGGTCGTATTCCTGTCATTCCTGTGCGTACTGCTGACATTCGTGCTGGGGACGCTGCTGCTGGGCAGCCTGACCGCACGTCACATCATCAAGAACGGCGATATTGCCGGCGCAGCGTCCTCGATTCCGCTGGATAAGGTGACGCTCTCGGACGGCACATCGCTTGCCGCTGCGATCAACCAGAATTACATCCAGATGCCGCAGATCACGGACGTGAACGTGGAGCATATCCTGCGTGACGGTACATTCCGCAACTGGGTCGGCACCAAAGCTGACAGCTATGCGCAGTTCCTGCGTACCTACAAGACCCGTCAGGTCAACAACTTCCCGAAGGTGACAGTCAACGAGCTCCAGACGCTCATTTCTGCCAATGATCCGACCATCCGGCTGCACACCGGCATCCACGATTTCGGCAGAAACAATCCGCAGGTCGCACAGGCTGCATCCGCCGACATCGACGCTTTCAATGCGACGATGGAAAGCACACTCGGCACCGGCGGTACGGCATCCCTCATTCGTCTGTTCATTTCGGACTGGTGCTGGATTGTGCTGGGAATCTTCCTGCTGCTCGTGATGATCTGGCTGATCGTCATTCATGTCCGTGGCAAGCGCCATGTCGGGACAGCCTTCAAGACCTTTGCCATCACGGGTGTGATCCCGTCGCTGCTGGTATTCCTGGCAGGTGCTTTCGGGCAGTACTTCCTGCATATGGCAGGACTGAACGTCTTTGATAATGCCTTCCTCACGCTGCACAAGATCCCGATGATGATCGGCGGTTTTGGAGCACTGGGATGCGCTGTGCTGTTCGGATTCGGCGTACTCTGGAACACGATCGCCCACAAGGAGCCTGCTGCCGAGCTGCCGGAAGCACCGGCTGCCGAGGCTGCTCCCAGTCCCGTTCCGGATCCGCTGCCGGTACCGGATCGGATTCCGACTGTTGAGGAAAACATCGTTCCCGATGCCGAGCCTGAGACAGAGGAAGAACCCAAGGTCATCCGCAAGTTCTGCCGTTTCTGTGGCGGCGAGCTGGTCAACAGCGATGCGATGTTCTGCTACAAATGCGGAAAGCCGCAGTAACCTACCAAAATCAAAAGCCAGCCGATTTCTCACGGCTGGCTCAGACTGTCAAAAAGCATTCTTGAAAATGTGAAGCAAACGTAAAATTTTTTGATCCAGCTTTTTTCAAAAAGCTGGTCGCCGTCCGGTCGAGTTTTCATCCAAGCCCGACACTACTCGTCTTCGAGCAACATCCTGCCTC
>CACXGK010000062.1 GCA_902767115.1 uncultured Ruminococcus sp. | reverse complement strand
CAATAACAAGCACGCCAACACCACCATCCCGAAATTCCTCGGCGCCCTCAAGCGCTACATCGTCCTCGACGGCAAGACCGTCAACGGTGAAAAGGTCGATGCGTCCCGGTATCTGCAATACGCAGAAGCCTTCTGGGATATGGTCACTACCCATCACACCTACATCACCGGCGGCAACAGTGAGTGGGAGCATTTCGGTGAGGACAATGTCCTCGATGCCGAGCGCACCAACTGCAACTGTGAGACCTGCAACTCCTATAATATGCTCAAGCTCTCCCGTGAGCTGTTCAAGATCACGCATGACGTGAAGTACATGGATTACTACGAGACCACCTACTACAATTCCATCCTCTCCTCGCAGAATCCCGAAACCGGTATGACGACCTACTTCCAGCCGATGGCGACCGGCTATTTCAAGGTGTATTCCACACGCTGGGATAAGTTCTGGTGCTGCACCGGCAGCGGTATGGAGAGCTTCACCAAGCTCGGTGATACCATCTACCTGCACGAGGGCAACACCCTGTATGTCAACTTCTACCAGAGCTCCAAGCTCGACTGGGCAGATCAGAACGTCACCATCACGCAGGAAACCGACATTCCCATGAGCGACACGGCGACCTTTACCGTCGGCGGCAGCGGCTCGCTGGATTTCCGGTTCCGCATTCCGGACTGGACTGCCGGCACCATGACCGCTGAGGTCAACGGCGCCAAGTACAGCTACAAGACCGTGGACGGCTATGCCCAGATCACCGGCGATTTCCAGTCCGGCGACAAGATCACCCTCCACATCCCTGCTGAGGTCAAAGCCTACTCCCTGCCGGATAATCCGAGCGTGTACGGCTTCAAGTACGGTCCGCTTGTCCTGAGTGCCGAGCTCGGCAAGGAGGATATGAAGACCGACTCCACCGGTATGTGGGTCACCATCCCGAAGGAAAAGAAGGTTGCCAGCGAGACCATCACCCTCGCCAAGGAAGGACAATCCCTGACCTCCTTCATGTCCCAGATCAATGACCATCTGGTTCGGGAAGCCGGCACCCTGCGTTTCACCCTCAATGACACCAATACCAAACTCACCTTCACACCGCATTATCAGCAGTATCAGCAGCGCTACGGCATCTACTGGAAGTTCGTTCCGAACGGCACCGTGATCGAGGAGCGTCTGCCCCGTGAAAAGACGACTGTTACCGATACTGTACAGCCCGGTTACGGTCAGTACGAGAGCGACAATCTCCACAAGATGGTGGAATACAAGTCCGAAGGCGTTACCGATGACAGTACCTACCGCTATGCCGACAACGGCGGCTGGTTCACCTACCGGATGGCTGTGGACGAGGACGCTG
This sequence comes from uncultured Ruminococcus sp., assembly GCA_902767115.1. Classification (GTDB taxonomy): domain Bacteria; phylum Bacillota; class Clostridia; order Oscillospirales; family Ruminococcaceae; genus UBA3855. The sequence continues at coordinate 1,479 of CACXGK010000062.1, read as the reverse complement.
AGATGCTCGTGCTCCATGCCAAGCTCCGCAAGGCGGACAACGGCAAGACCCTGCGCATCCGTGTCGGCGACACCGTGCTCTTTGCCGGCAAGCTCGACTACGACGGCAAGGACGATGTCTATGACGTCAAGCTCACCATTCCGGACGATGTGCGGCAGCGCTGCATTTACGAGGTGACAGCCGACAACGAGCAGCGCAAGGTCATCGATGTCACCTTCTCTGCGGACGGCACGGATGAGGCTTCCGCAAAGGTCTGCGACTTCCTCTATATGGAGGCTGTGGCACCGCTGTATGCTTATGACAGCAGCATTGCTTACTTCGTAGACTGCGGCGACCAGAACACCGACACCTGCTCCAGCCGTGACAAGCTGGGCGCTTACAACAGCGTATCCGAACAGCTTTACGGTGCGGACGAAGTCACCGGCAAAGTCTGGGGTCTGATCGATGACCCGACCGACCAGTACAACGGCTCCGGCAAGTCCAGAGGTATTTACACCGCCAACACCTGGCCGGATGAAGCACACCCGGCTGACGGTGCGGACAAGACCGCAAGCTGGCGTTACACCAAGAACCAGTACGAGGGCGGCATCGACCGTCACCTCGACTATGGCTTCTCCCTTCCGGACGGCACATATTCCGTTGAGGTCGCCTTTGCGAATCCGTGGGGCTGCTCCAAGGACCCGACGGTTTACGCAAATCTCGGCGGCGCCAATGAATCCGTGATCTGCAAGAATGCACCGGTTGACGGCTCGGCTGTCAAGGGCGAGGCTAAGGTCACCGGCGGAAAGCTCACGATCAACGTTCGTTCCGAGGACAAGGCGATCAATCTGTGCTACATCCTCATCCGTCCGGTTAACGTTCCCTCCGCTTCCGTCAACGGCTGCAAGGGCGACATCAACCTCGACGGCAGCGTGGATGTCCTCGACGCTGTGCTGATGCAGAAATATCTGCTCGGTCAGGAAAACTTCTCCGGCGAGCAGGCATATGCCGCTGACGTGGCAAGCGACGCAGTTCCGGATGTGTTCGATCTGACATTGCTCAAGCGCAAGCTGGTACGCTAAACAATTTCTCCCCCGGTCTGCGTAAGTACGGCGCCGATATAGAAGTTATAGCCATAGTATTTCTGATGTATCGTCAGAAGTACTATGGCGTTTCTATTGACAGTATGGAGGTGTTTTGATATAATTGGTAAAAAGACTAAAGACAAATCGGTATTTATAAGGAGCATTCTAATGAAGAAAGCAATAAAGATGACAGGGCGAATATTGCTGATTTTACTGATATTACTTCTACTGTTCACTCTGGTCACATTCATCATTCATAGAGTTAAGACAAATCAGGAGACGGCACTGCTCAAAGAGAAGGGCTATTACAATCCTGTGTCAGTCGGTAACTATTCGCTGAATGTTGCGAAATTCGGCAGCGAAAACGGCAGGCACACGATCGTGGCGCTTGCAGGTCTTGGTATGGGAGATTATT
>CACXGK010000061.1 GCA_902767115.1 uncultured Ruminococcus sp. | reverse complement strand
CATGAATGCCTTCTCCGGCATGGTCTGGTGGAACGCCGTGTCGAATACAACTGCCTGCGGAACAGATGCCGGCATAACGGACTTGCAGGCACGCAGTGCGAGGGCATGGGCATGGTTGTGAACAGGGGCAAGCTCACGCAGCGCATCGATCTTGTCGATGACCTCATCGGTCACGAGCGTGGTCTCAGAGAATACCTCTGCGCCCTGCACGATTCTGTGACCAACAGCGGAGATCTCGCTCATATCCTTGATCACAGCGGCATCACCGGTGGTGAGAACCTCAACGAGCTTCATGAAAGCCTCGGTGTGTGTCGGGAATGCGCAGTCGGCGTCGTAGGTTCTGCCGTCAGCGGTCTTGTGGGAAACGTGACCGTCGATTCCAATACGGTCGCAGTTGCCCTTTGCCAGGACGCTCTCGTCGTCCATGTTCAGGAGCTGGTACTTCAGGGAAGAGCTGCCTGCATTTACTACTAAGATCAGCATAATACTATATTCCTTTCCATTTCGTTTTCCGCCCGTTGGAACCGGGCGATACGCTTACTATTCTATTATACCATGTTTTTTGAAAATTGCAAGCTTTTTTTATCAATTTGGAGTAGTATCCTTCTTTCCTCACTGCCAATCAATGCCAATAGCTTAACACCGCTCAAAACTGCGGGTGCAGGGCTGCATAGTCCTGCCGAGGGTGGTTTAGGAGGGGCGAGTAGCCCCTCCTAGTCGGCGCAAGCCGACAAAAAGCCTAAGTTGTTAGCATTGGTTGGGGGTGGGGGATCACGGCGCAGCCGTCCCCTTCTCCTTGACAAAGTCAGAATTTCCTTGTATAATGGAATCAAAGGCTATTCTATATAATAAGGAGACTTCGCTATGAAACAGTTACGTTATTTTCCCATCCTGCTAAGTTTTCTGCTGCTTACCGGATGCGGTGCCGGCAGCAAGCCTGCATCGGATGCCGAGGACGATATCATCGTTATCACAGAATCTGTCCCCGAAACGACCCAGACGGAACCCGAAACCACCGAGGGGACCACCGAGGAAGTCACCGAGACTGAAGCACCTACCACCGAGCCGATCCCGCAGTTCGATGACCCTGCCGAACAGCTCCGCTATGTCGTCGAGAAGGTGCTTGTGCCGGAATACGGGCTTTCGGATACCGGGTATTTCGATCCCGAAAAGGGCGACGCTGTCATAGAACCGCCCAAGAGCACACAGGGCATCATCAGCGCTTTCTCCCACGATTTCTTCGGGGACGATACGCCGGAGCTGCTGCTCATCCGCAGCGACGGCTTCCATCTGATCTGTGGGCTGTATGACCTTACAAACGGCTGCGAGCTCATCGATCAGAAGATCTTTTCTTCCAACGAGAATAATGTAGTCGCTCTGCCGTCGTTCCATATTGCCGGCGATCAGCTCATCCTCCGGGAGACCACTCGCTCCCTCGGCAGCGACAAGCGGACAACAAGCATCCGCCTTGTCAATGCCACCGATCAAGGCTTCATCCAGAATGGCTGCGCCGAAATGCAGTTCCAGGACGGCGAGTTCACCTTGCAGTGTACCCCCAGCGATTCCACAGACACCGACAAATCCACCTATTCTGCCACCAGCCTCGATTACAACGAGATCTCCTACGCCGTTCGTGATGTGCTCGAAAGCGCCGGATTGCAGGTGGAAACGGTTCGCACCGCCTATCCGGGCGGCGGCGTCTTTCAGATGGAAGCCGAGCTTGCAGGCGAGGAACTGCTCTTTATGGTGGATTCTGTGCCGGATTCGGGAACGTTCTTCCTCGATAACACCGGGCTCCGGGACCTGCTCGACGGCAAGAACACCAAGCCCACAAAGCCGGATGATGAGGATGCCGAGGACGAGGATGCCGATTCCGCAGAGGATGACGCAGATTCCGAAACAGAGACAGAGGAAACCACGGAGTCCTGAGAAAGGAGCGCATCATGAAAGTTTCAGCCATTATCTGCGAATACAACCCCCTGCATAATGGACACGTCCATCACATCCGGGAGACCAGACAGCACGGCGCTACCCACATCATCGCCGTGCTCAGCTCCAATTTCGTGCAGCGTGGCGATGTGGCACTGCTGAATAAATTCGACCGGGCACAGCTTGCCGTCAAAGCTGGGGCGGATCTCGTGGTGGAGCTGCCGTCACCGTTTTCGTGTGCGGCAGCGGAGGATTACGCCACGGCTTCCGTGTCGCTGCTCAATGAGCTTGGGATCGTGGATGAGCTGTCCTTTGGCAGCTCCACAGGCGATATCGAGGTCATGGCACTGCTCACGGAAGCGGCTCTTTCCACCACGCAGATCTACGGCAAGAAGGTCGTTTCCCTTATGAAGGAGGGCAATTCCTACCCGGCTGCCGTCTGGGAGGTCGTCCGCCAGCGCTACGGCAACAAGGTCGCCGGCAAGATGTACGACCCCAATAACCTCCTTGGCATCGAATACATGAAGGCGCTGCACAAGACCAGCTCCTCCATCAAGCCCTTTACCGTCGAGCGCCGCTGCGTCATTCATGACAGCATGGAGCCGCAGGAGAATTTCGCAAGCGCAACATTCGTGCGCAAATCCGTGCTGGACGGCGATTTAGGGTATGTGGACTTCGTGCCGTCCTACACTGCCAAAATGCTTGCCGATCGCATCAATGAAGGTCGCACGGCGACTTTGCGGCGGCTCGAACCTGCCATTCTCTACCGGATGCGCACCATTTCCGAGGAGGATATGATGGTGCTGCCGGATATGACCGAGGCGCTGTACAACCGCTTTTACGCCGCCCGGAATGCCAATTCCCTGGACGAGCTGCTCACCTCCGTCAAGACCAAGTGCTACACCATGTCCAAGATCCGGCGCTGCGTGATGTGCGCTATGATCGGCATCCGCCGTGAAGCCCTCAAGGTCGCTCCGCCTTACGCAAGGGTGCTGGCGTTCAATGACCGTGGACGGGAGCTCATGGGGATTGCGCAGAAGCGCAGCACCATCCCGATCCACACCTCCCTCGCCAAGCTTCGTGAGGAAAGCCCGATGTGCCGTGCTTTTGTGCAGATGGAGGAACGTGCATCGAATGTGTACGGTCTGGCGCAGCGTGTCATTACGTCGAGCGAGGAGGACTTCCGGGCTCGCATCATCAAGGGAGGTGCCTGATGGCGTTTTCGGATATCCGGGGCGTCATTCTCGATCTGGACGGCACGCTCATCGACTCCATGTCCATCTGGCATGAGATCGATATTGCGTTCTTTGCGGAGAACGGGCTCACGCTCCCGGAAGGGCTGTCGGAGACCGTGGCAAAGATGAGCATTGACGAATGGGCGGCGTATTTCGTGCAGAACTACGTCCCCTCTCTCACGGAAGCGCAGGTCATTGCACGCATCGAAGAAATGGCTGCCGAGCACTACCGGAACACCATCCCCATGAAGCCCTATGTGACGGAATTTCTGGATTTGCTGGACGCAAGGGGCATTCCCTACGGCATCTGCACAGCGACCTACCGCAGCTCTGCCGATGCCGTCCTCACCCGGCTTGGGCTGCTGCCACGAATGCAGTTTGTGCTGACCGGCGAGGACTTCCCTGCCGGCAAATCCACACCCGATATGTACCTTGCCGCCCAGCAGCGCCTTGGGTTCCCCGTCCGCAATATCCTTGTGGTCGAGGACGCCCTGCACTGTGTCGAAATGGCGGTTCGCACCGGCTTCCCCGTCGCCGCCGTCTACGACCCCACCATCCCCGATGCGGAATGGAACCGGGTCTGTGAGCTGGCGACGGTGCATGGGGGGAGTTTGAGGGAAATCGGGGCGTTTTTTTCGGACTGACGCCCGATTAGGGAGGGCTACTCGCCCTCCCTAAACCCTCCTCGGCAGGACTATGCAGCCCTGCACCCGCAGCTTGTGTTTTTTTAGACCTCACAAATGCTTAACTCGGTTTTTTTGATCAAACTTTTTTCTCCAAAAAAAGTTTGCAGGGTCCAGGGGCGGCGCCCCCTTGTCGCCGTCCGCAGACGGCGAAATCCCCCATCGAAGGCGCCCTGCAAGGGGTGAATTTGAAAAAAGCCCCGGCGGGGCTTTTTTCAAAGAGGGGACGCTCTGCAAGAGGGAGCGTCCCCTACCTCACACTCCCAGCCAAACTATCCTCGGCGCCTTTATGCGCCGACGCACTACCTCACACACACAAACACAAACAAAAACCTCCCCCTGCTTGTCCACGCAGGGGGAGGAATTTTTGTTTTTTCGTTTCCCCAGCTTTGTCCACGCAGGGGGAGAATTTTTTAGAGATTCAGATGCTCTCAGCGCAAAGCTTACGCTTCCTCGCCGTACATCTTGGTGAGTCTGGTCAGGTAATCGTAACGATCCTTTGCATTCTCAAGAGCCTCGGAGAACAGACGCTCTGCACGCTCCGGATTCTCACGAACCAGACGGTTGTAACGTACCTCACCCATCAGGAAGTCACGATACTCGTCGGTGTTCGGTGCCTTGGAATCGAGGATGAACGGATTCTT
>CACXGK010000060.1 GCA_902767115.1 uncultured Ruminococcus sp. | reverse complement strand
TTGATAAACAGGGATTTCAGCCCAATACATAAATAAGTAAGGAGTAAGATTTATGGCAAAGGAACTCAGACAGATCGCAATTTACGGCAAGGGCGGTATTGGAAAATCCACCACCACCCAGAACCTCACCGCAGGACTTGTGGAGCGAGGCAACAAGGTCATGGTCGTTGGCTGTGATCCGAAGGCGGATTCCACCCGTCTGCTGCTCGGCGGATTGGCGCAGAAAACGGTACTCGATACCCTCCGGGAAGCCGGGGAGGACATTGAACTCGAAGATATCCTGAAGGAAGGCTACAAGGGCACACGCTGTGTAGAATCCGGCGGTCCGGAGCCAGGCGTCGGCTGTGCAGGACGTGGCATCATCACGTCCATCGGACTGCTGGAGCGTCTTGGTGCGTATACGGATGACCTCGATTATGTGTTCTATGATGTCCTCGGTGACGTTGTCTGTGGCGGATTTGCAATGCCGATCCGTGAAGGCAAGGCGAAGGAAATTTACATCGTGGCGTCCGGTGAGATGATGGCGCTCTATGCGGCGAACAACATCTCCAAGGGTATCGCACGCTATGCCAAGCAGGGCGGTGTGCGGCTCGGCGGCATCATCTGCAACAGCCGCAAGGTTGACCGTGAACGTGAGCTGGTGGCTGCATTTGCTAAGGAACTTGGCACACAGCTTATTCATTTCGTACCTCGTGACAACGAAGTGCAGCGTGCGGAGATCCGCAAAAAGACCGTCATCGACTACAATCCGGAAGCACACCAGGCGGATGAATATCGTGAGCTTGCCAGAAAGATCGAGGAGAACACGAGCTTTGTCATCCCGAAGCCGCTCACGCAGGAGCGTCTGGAAGAAATTCTGGTTGAGTACGGTCTGATGGACGGACTGGAGGATCAGTACGCAATATGATCAGAATATAGCAGAAAAGCGGGGCATCGCAGATCTTGTGATGCCCCGCTGATTCATGTTTCATGAAACACTCCATCAGATTTTTCTGTATTCTTTTGATACATTGCTTCTGTAACACAAACGCTTCTTCTCTTGCGATCATTGCTCTGCCCTTCATTTCCATATAGGGTAAATATAGTATAACAACACAAAGCGGTACGGTCAATCATCGCTTGACCGTGCCGCTGTAGATCGCTTCAAGAAGAGAAAGTGCTCCGGTATACCCGATATAGGTTCGCTGCAGTACGACCTCTGACGTGACGGGAGTTCCGACCTCGATGAGAAGTGCGCCCAGATCACTTGCCGCATCCTTTTCCCATGCTGAACCGAGGATCAACGGCAGACCATGGTGAAACGCTGCATTCCGGAGGGATTCCTCTGCAAGATAACCGTCCTCATGATACTCGACTGGTATCTCCTCATTTTCCAGTATTGCATTGAAATATCCTTGTATCGCTTCTCGGTACTGGGGCGGAGTGTTGTCTGTAATGATCTGACGGACCGGGATCAGTCCAATCTGGTCAGCAAGAAACTGTGTGAAGGCGAGCGTATAAGCGGCATCTCCTACGGCTGCAAAGGAGGAAGAAATATCAAAATGCCACTCAGAAAAAAAGCTGGCAAAATGCTCAAGATAGTAGTAATACCGGCGTGCTTCTTCATCGATCACTTTCCTGCATCTGGTTGGCGAGATATTGGAAAATTCAACGACTTTACGCAGAAAGCCAGATGTTGCCTCCTCACCAATGGGCAGCGTCGGGATATGCAGATAAGGCTGATCGTATTTCTCTTTGAGATGCTTTGCAATATCCAGTCCGACCCAGGGGGAAACGACCAGATTGAATGCTGCCTTTGGAATGGACTTCCACTCCTCCACCCCCTTGCTTTCTGCGCCAAAGAAGGTATTTACCTCAAAGCCGCAGCGTGTGAGCAGACGTTTCAGCTCTGCCAGATCACCGCGCCAGAATGTATGAAAATAGGGCGCTGGTCCCCAGAGATTGATGAGAGTTCTTCGTTTCCGGGGCTTGCCATCACCGACGAACTGATCGATGATCGCTTTGACCACGGTTTCGTGTCCGTAAAGATTGTTTCCCTGAAAGCCAGGAACCTCCGCATGAACGATCGGT
>CACXGK010000059.1 GCA_902767115.1 uncultured Ruminococcus sp. | reverse complement strand
GTGACCGATGCACAGGGCAATGCCGTCACCGAGACAGGTGCCGCAGAGGGTGTGGATATCACTGACGTGAAGGCACAGGGCGGTACGACTGCTCTCAATGAAAATGCCGAAACACAGCCCTTTACACCCAGTGCAGACGATGACCAGGAGGGCGCATACGGCACAGCGCCGGCAGATGCCGCAAATTCCGGCGATTCTGCAAATCCCGGAGATGCTGCCAAGCCCCAGGAGCAGACGGCTTCCCAGAAGGGCAACCCGAACGGCAAGCTTTTTGTCACCGTGGAGACCGTGGAGGTGACGCTCGACCAGCTCAAAGCGCAGGATTACACCGTGCCGCTGCTCATCAACCTCGACCGGAACCCTGGCATCAGCTATTCCGAGTGGGGCTTGCAGCTTGACAGCCGATGCACCTATACGGCGGACAATGACGGGATGGATTTCTCGACAGTTTCGTTCATCAATGACGAGAAGCATTTCCTGTGGACGGCATGGACACGGGGCGCCGATATTGACCATGATACGGGCTCTCTGCTCCAGCTTAACGTCAAGCTCCCCCTCGAAGCCAAGGCAGGCGACACCTACACGATCACCTATGCGGATGTCTCCCAGGCGGACGCCCCCCACATCTGGACAGGCGGCGACACAAGCTGGGTCGCACAGAACGAGGTCGGCTGGCAGGACGGCGGAGTCGTTGTGAAGTAAGTTAGAAGTTAGAAGTTAGGAGTTAGAAGTGAATGTGTCCGGCTTGCGCCGGACGGATTTCATATTGGTGAGGGAAAGTCTTTGGGGAAACCCGGAGCTTCCTACAGAATCCGTAATATCAAGCTTTGAGCCCTTTGCCGATAGGCATTGGGCTCATTGCGTTCATCGAAGCAAGGACTCCAAAAAAAATATTGCGCCTGTGCCGGCTCCGGCACCTTGACAAATGGGGCGAAATCGTTTATAATAGAAGTACCAAGTTGCTTTTACGACTAAAAGCATAAAAACGTTAAAGCACAAAAACGTTAAAGTGAAAAAGCGAAGGGCGGAACTGCCCGAAGTCGAAAGGAGTCTTTCACATGGTAAAATGGTTGATTCTGGTGCTGTATCTGCTGGTGATGGTCGGCATCGGCATCTACTGCCGCAACAAAACCCGCAATGTCAGTGATTTCGTCCTGGGCGGACGAAGCATCGGTCCGTGGTTCTCGGCGTTTGCATTCGGCACGTCGTATTTCTCGGCGGTCGTGTTCATCGGCTATGCCGGACAGTTCGGCTGGAAATACGGTGCATCCGCATCGTGGATCGGTCTGGGCAATGCCCTCATCGGTTCCCTGCTCGCATGGCTCGTCCTCGGTCGGCGCACCCGTACCATGACCAAGGAGCTTGACGCCACCACTATGCCGGAGTTCTTTGAGAAACGCTACGGCTCCAAAGCCCTCAAAACTGCCGCATCCCTGATCGTGTTCGTTTTCATGATCCCCTACACCGCATCGGTGTACAACGGTCTGTCCCGTCTGTTTGAGTCCTCGCTGGGCATTCCGTACATCTACTGCATCATCATCATGGCTGTCTTTACGGCGATCTATGTCATTGCCGGCGGCTTCCATGCGACTGCACTCAATGACTTCGTGCAGGGCATCATCATGCTGGTGGGCATTCTGGCAGTTGTGTTCACCGTCCTGAACAAGGCAGGCGGCTTTACCACCGCCATCCAGAACCTCAACGCCATCCCCGACGACGACGGCAATCTGAACACCCTCGGTACCCTGTTCGGGCCGCATCCGGCTGACCTCTTTGGTGTTGTTGTGCTGACCTCGCTCGGAACCTGGGGTCTGCCGCAGATGATCCAGAAGTTCTACTCCATTTCGGACGACAGCGCTATCAAGCGTGGTACCATCATTTCGACCATCTTTGCAGTGATCGTTGCAGGCGGATGTTATTTCCTGGGCGGCTTTGGCAGACTGTTTGCAACTGCCGGTGACGCAGAAGGGATGATGTTCCACATCAACACCCTCCCGAACGGCAAGCTCGAATATGATGCGATCATCCCCGGTATGCTCGAAGCGACTTTGCCGGAGCTCCTGATCGGTCTGATCGTGGTGCTGGTGCTGTCGGCATCGATGTCCACGCTGTCCTCTCTGGTCATGACGTCCTCGTCCACCCTGACCCTTGACCTCATCAAGCCGGCACTTGCCAAGCGTGGCAAGCAGATGGACGAAAAGACGCAGGTGCTCATCATCCGTATTTTCATTGCGGTATTCCTGCTGATTTCCGTTATCATGGCATCGTTCAAGAACGCCTATATCACGACCCTCATGAGTATTTCGTGGGGCGCACTGTCCGGCTCGTTCTTAGCGCCCTTCATGCTGGGACTGTACTCGAAGAAGATCACCCCGGCGGCAGTCTGGGCTTGCTTTGGGTTTGCGGTGGTGTTTACGCTGACGCACACGAGCCTGTTCCTGATGGGCTGGTTCCCGGAGCTGACCGCCAAGGTCAATGCCCTGCCGCTTCCGTTTACCCTCACCTCTCCGCTGAATGCCGGTGCATTCTGTATGCTGTTCGGTCTGGTGCTCTGCCCGGTGGTCAGCGCCTTCACCCAGAAACAAGAGGAGAAAGACGTCAACCGCATCTTTGCCTGCTACGAATCCTAAAGCAAAGCCCTCACATTCGTGAGGGCTTTTTTAATAATGAATAGTGAATAATGAATAGTGAATAAATGTGGTGTCGCCTTGCGGCGACGGATTTTAGTAAGCGAAAGCAAGAGTTTCAAATTCTATTAAGGGGTTCAAATTCTATAAGGAGGAAATCTTGAACCACTTGCGCCCCTTGCGCCGGAGCCGGCGCTGATGAGATTGCCCCCAATGGCTCACGCCAAAGGGGGCATTGCTTGTATTGACAAGATTTGACGGATATGCTATCATGGGCTAACAAGGGTACACCAATACGGTTGGCGGCGAATCCTCCGCCTTACTGGCGCCCGTCCCTTCTGTCCTGCGGACATCTCCCCACCCCGTGGGGAGTCACCCAGAGGGGAGTGATACATATGTCGTGGAATGATTTCTTTCAGTTTCTGATTGCAATTTCCAGCGTACTGCTTGCCATCAAGGCATTCAGCAACGATAGCGATAAAAGGAAGTAACCGCCCAGCTCTGCCAAGCTAAAGGGCGGTTACTTCTTAACCTTAACTAAAGCGGGAGCAAGCCGTCAATCGGTGTGCTCTTGTACTATTATTATACCACGGATTCTCCTTGCTGTCAAGGGGGATTTTGCGGTGCTTTGGAGCTGAACCGAACACAGCTTTGCGGCTTTTGCCGATAGGCATTAGCCGCATTGCGGACAATAGAAAACGAACTGGAAAGAACCGCTATTGCGCCTGCGCCGGCTCCGGCGCAAGGGATGCAAGAGGTTCAAGATTTCCTCCTTATAGAATTTGAACCTCTTG
>CACXGK010000058.1 GCA_902767115.1 uncultured Ruminococcus sp. | reverse complement strand
ATAGATGGATGCCAGTAGGCTGCGTCCCTGCTCGATGAGCTTTTCGTTGAACTGGTTCGTCAGCAGATAGTCGTCCATGATCGTTTGCAAATCCGCCCCCAGGACAGACAGCAGCAGCATGGACGCAATGCCGGTGCGGTCCTTGCCCTGTGTGCAGTGAAACAAAAGTGCCTTTCCCTCCGGGAGTCCGGCAGCCTGCTCCAGAAATGTCCGGAAGCTCCGGATGCCATTGGGTGCGGACAACAGGTAGATATACATCTGATCTGACAGGATCTCCTTCTCATGCCCAGCCATATCCTCTGCGCCCAGCACCGGCAGCGGACAATGCACAGCGCCCGGCAGTTCCGGATCCGGCTTGTCCTCCATTTCCGCCAGCGAACGGAAATCTGCGATCACGCCGACATGATACACCTCTGTCAGCCATTTCAGATCCTGCTCACTCGCCCCGATCAATGCTCCCGAACGCAGCAGCGCCCCACGCCTGACCCGTCTGCCGTCCTGCACCGGATAGCCGCCAAGCTCTCTGGCGTTGCTCAGGCATTCCATGCCGAGAGACTGCGGATGCCGACTCATATCCATAAACGCATCACCTCAAACTAAGATTTTCTAAGATTTCCCATATATTATACCACATTTCCGTCATTTGTGCAAGCTGTCTGCCGGATAAAAGAGAAAGCCGGCGGATTGCCGGCTTTCTGTGTATGCTGGGATCATCCGAGCAGCAGCTTCTTGAAGGCGCTCAGATCAAAGACATCCACCGCCTGGTCTGCATCCAGATCGGCGATCGCAAACTGTTCGGCGCTGAAGCCTGCCTGTCCGTGGATATATCGGTTCAGGAGAATCAGGTCGAGAAGGTCGCATTTTCCATCGAAATTCAGGTCGCCCTGCACCTTTGTCTCCGGGATGGCGAGCGCAATGCGGTCGATGGACGGGCCATACCCTTCGTCATTGTACAGCCGGACGGTATTCTTCCCGGCCTGGAGCTCGACCTCGACATTGACCGCACGGATTCCCGTCCAGTCGCCACGGTTTGCATAGCAGCCGTCGATCTTGGAGGCGAACTTGCCGTTGACATCGACCTTGAGCGAACGTGGCTCGCCGGAAATGTAATAGATGCGCAGCTTGTACTTGCCTGCTGCATCCGCTGTCACATTCTCAAACGTCACTGCATTGTCCGCACCGCCGCCGACATAGCCGACATACGCACCGCCGGAGCTGTATCTGCCGTCCTTGCCGGAGGTGATGGACGCCTTGCCGGAGAGCTTGGCTTGCTCGGCTTCGTAGCTGCGGTAATTGGAATAGGGCGTGGTCAGCTTCATGGTGCCGGGGGTCAGCTTGATGACAAATCCGCCGTTGTCCAGAAGCTCCCGGCTGATGGTATCCTTGGCGGTCAGCCCCTCCAGAACGGTGACTTCGAGATCAGAGCCATCCTTGTTGTCAGCGAAAATGTAGGCATTATAAGTGCCGCTGCCGATCAGGTCGGAGAGCTTGATATCCACCTTGCGGGATTTGATGGTGGAGGCGGCGATGTACCAGTTCGAGCCGTTGCGTCTGGCGGTGACATTGAACTGCATCGGGTAGCCGTCGAGCACCTTCAGCTCATCCCAGACGACCGGTACATCATTGAGCATCGGCAGCGCCTTAGAGCCCTCGTAGGTATAGACGGAATGGGCGAAATGCTGGATGCCGGATTCGATCGTCACGACATCCGCCAGCGCAAAGCCTGCGGTCGCCTTGCTGTTGAGGACGGGAACGCCTGTCGGGGTGAAATCCGCCGAACCGACGACGTTTCTGGTGAACGTATAGGACACACGGTTCTCCAGCGAGGGAGAAGTGAACCACTTGTAATACTCACTGCCGTTGACCGCCTCGTAGGAAACGATATTCGGGTAGGTACGGCTCTCGCCTCTCGGAACAGTGCAGCCGTGGAACAGCACCATGAGGTGATTTTTCGCTGCAATATCGGCACACATATGCATCTGCCGCATCGTCACCTGGGTGTCGCTCTCGTAGTAATCGACCTTGACACCCTTGACACCGATGGCGCTGATGCGCTCAAACTCACGGGTGATGGTCGCTTCATCGAGCAGCGAATAGTACGGATAGGCAGGGTTTCCCTGGCTGTCCTTGTAGCCCGCATGACCGGTGTTGTTGACGCCGTACCAGAGGTAAATGCCGATGCCACGCTCTGCGCCGTATTCACACAGCTCCCTGACCTTGTTCTCGCTGTCGTCCCAGAGCGCCCAGCCAAAGTCAAGGCATACGAAATCCCAGCCGTTTTCAGCTGCAAAATCAATGTAATCCTTCTGCGTGTGGTATTCGACCGGGGAGTCGCCGCCGGACGACCACCACGACCAGGCGGTCTTGCCGGGCTTGACCCAACTGATATCCTCCAGGCGGTTCTCCGGGTTCAGGTTGAGGATGAGGTCACTGTTTGCCATGCCGTTCAGGTCGTCCGCAATGACGACCGCACGCCACGGCGTATGGAACGCCTTGTCAAAGCTGACGCTCTTTTCCTTGACGCCGAACTTCCATCTGAGCGCACGGCTGCCGCCGGTCGTGCAGACGCAGCCTGCACAGTAGGGATCGTCCTCATTGAACACGTTCGCCTCCGACAGCAAGATCCAGCTATGGTCTGCGATCCTCCCGGCAAACGGGCAGGAGTAATCCGCCCAGGCATCCGTGATCTTCTGCGTGGAAAGCTCGACCATATCCCACTCATAGGTCGCATTCGGCCAGTTGCCCCAGAAGGTGCTCTTGTCCGGGAACACGACCTCGCTGGCTTCCTCCTTGATCGTGGCGCCCTTGTTGACGCTGTAGCGGAAGCCCACGCCGTCGTCATACAGCCGGAACGTCACAGTCAGGATGGTGTCGCCCTTCTGGAGGGGGAAGCTCGTTTCGGTGTAACGGTTGCGGATGCTGCGGTGCTTGCCGTAGGGCATGGAATAGGTCTCGTCGCCTTCTGTCCGGGTTGCCGTCGGCGCATCCCCGGTAAAGCCGGAGGACAGATCCTCAGTCGTGGTCACAAGTCCGAGCTGTGACGGCTCGATCACGACCTCACCGGTCGCTTTCTGCACGGAATAGTAGTACCGGCTGCCGTCCGTCCAGATCTTGGTCTGGAGCCTGCCGTCCGGGGATTCGGTCATGAGCGACGGGATGCTCGTGATCTTGGCACCCTTGAGGGTGACAGTGCTCTCCGGCTCCGTGACAGCAGCGCCCTCCTCCAGCGTGTTCTCCTCAAAGGTATAGAGATATGCCGCATCCGCCGGCAATTGAGCTGCCTCCGCTGCGGTCAGCGCACGGCGGTAAAATGCCACATCATCGACCCTTGCCCGGACGTCCTTGTCGGAATAGACGGAATGTCCGATCGCATTGTAGGCGTAGGCGGACAGGGTTTTCCCATCGAACAGGCTGTTTGCCGTGGCGTCAATGGTCTCGCTCTCGTAGGTGACTGCCTTGCCGTCGATGTAGTACGTCACGGTACCCGGCGCACAGACGAGTGTCAGGGTGTGCCAGTCGGTATCGGGGGCGGCATCGAGATCAAAGATGGCACGGTGCTTCTCATCGTCCGCTGTCGAGTCGCCGGTGCCGGCAAAGACACTTGCCCGGAATGCGGTCTTGTCCTTGACATCGACCGAAAGATCAGGGGAATTATAAGCCGGCGCATTGCCCGTGCCGAACGGCACCGTTGCGAACTGGAACAGTCTCGAATAGTTCGCTGAATCCGCATCAAGCTGGTAGCGCATGGAAAAGGTAAAGCCCTCCTCGCAGCCGGATGCGAACATCTTCGGCAGCTCCAGCCAACCGCTGCCGAAGCCGTTGCCGTGGAGGTCGAGCACGTCGGAATCGAGGGTATCATCGTGAACGATACCGGCGGCACCGCCACGCAGGTAGGCAGCATCGGATTCGCTGCCCTGGCTGTTGACGACCGTCTTGGGGGCGGCTGCGGACGGGATGGGCGGCATGGCGGAAATTGCCATCGCTGCGGTCAGAATCGCCGCAAGGGCTTTGGTATGGGAAATATGTTGCATAATCATGACCTTCTTCCTGTTTGGGGATAGTGGATACCAATGCTAACAACTTAGGCTTTTTTGTCGGCTTGCGCCGACTTAGGAGGGGCTCCTCGCCCCTCCTAAACCTCCCTCGGCATAAGCAGACAGCCAGCGAACTCGTGAGCGCCGCTGGTCGCTTATACAGAGTAGGACTATGCAGCCCTGCACCCGCAGTTTTAGGTGATGTTAAGTTGTTGGCATTGTAGTGGATACACCCTTTCTATTATAGTATAGACTATTTTTATGGTACATACAACTCATTTTATGAAGAAACGGTGGACAATTTATATATAATTTGCTAATTCGATAGAAAGATTGCTTTGCTATCTTTATCATAGCACGGATCCTGCAAATTGAAAATGATGTTTTGTGCCAAAATCCATACCTTTCCCACCATTCGGCAGACGGCATAGCAAAAGCCCCTCCTTTTTGAGGGAGGGGCAGGGTGTTTAGCCTTTGTGCTCCAGTATCTTCCGGTGCTTGCGGAGCAGAATGATCAGCGCTGTTTTTCGGATATTTGTAGAGAAAAATTCCTATTTGTTGTGTAATAATGATAAAAAAATTAAATTTTTATTAAAATCTTAATACATATTGACAAAGCCCAAAATATATTGTATACTAAAAGTACATTAGAATCTTTCTGCTTTTGGCTTGAATCTTTGCAAAAAAGCATCATTTCGAGTATCCATCAAATAAAGGAGGAACCAGTATGACCACTAAACGATTTCTATCAGCAATACTTGCCGGCGTTTTGGTATGCTCGGCAGTCGGATGTTCAAAAATAAATGAAACAGAAACAAAAAAGCAGGAGATCAAGGAATTCACAAGCTTAGCCTACGCCAGTGGTACGCCCGTGGACGAGAACAATGAGATCCGGAATATCATCGCCGAAAAGACCGGCTATAAGCTCGATCAGCAGTATGTCGCAGATCAGGCGGATATCGACAAGGTGTTCGGTGATATGATCATCTCCCGGAAATATCCGGATTTCCTCGCACCTGACGGTCCCAACTGCCAGCGGCTCATCAAGGAGCGTGCCTTCATTCCGCTCGACAACTACTGGGACAAATACCCCAATCTCAAGGCGCTCTACACCGATGCCCAGTGGGACACCCTGCGTGCGGAGGATGGTCATGTGTACTTCATTCCGCTGTTTTCTGCCGTCAACCAGCACGTCACCGGCAACGTTCATGACGGCGAGGCGTTCTGGATCCAGATCAAGGTGCTCGAATGGGCAAACTATCCGGAGCTGAAAACACTGGACGATTACTTCGGGCTGATTGAGGATTACATCGCTGCCAACCCCGTGGACGAAAACGGCGAGCCCTATATCGGATACGAGATCCAGGCAACGGACGTGCGTATGTTCGCACTGGACAATCCGCCCATGTTCCTGGACGGCCATCCGAATGACGGCTGCTGCTTTGTCGATCCCGACACGCTCGAAGCCAAGGATTACAACCTGCTGCCGACCGCCAAGAAGTGGTTCGAGAAGCTCAATGAGGAGTACCATAAGGGCATCATCGACCCGGAATGCTTCGTGATGGAGAATTCCGCCTATTACGAAAAGCTCGAAACCGGCAGAGTTCTGGGCATGGTCGATCAGCACTGGAATTTCGGCGGCAGCGAGGGCAAGCTTCCTCCGGAATGCACCTATGTTCCCTTTGGTCTGACCATCGACGGGAAGATCGAGGAGCACTACCGTGACAACCCGGCATTCAATGCCTCGACCGGCGTCGGCGTCACCGTAAGCTGCTCCGACCCGGATGGTGCGGTCGAATTCATGAGCAAGCTGCTGGAGCCTGAGATCCTCAACCTCCGTTTCTGGGGCGTTGAGGGGGAGGATTACTACATCAACGACGAGGGCTACTTCGACCAGACGGATGAGCAGTATCAGAACTGGCATGACAGTGACCGGATTCTGAAGCACAACTGCGAATACACCTATATGCCGCATTACGGCGGTATGGCGCCGGACGGCAAGAACGCCTATGCGCCTTCCAGCCAGCCGAATATCTTCCATGACCACCTCGATCCCGTCATCCAGAAGTGCTTTGATGCCTATGGCAAGCAGACCTATACCGACTTCCTGAATGCCCCGGCGGAGAATCCTGCCTGGTATCCGATGTGGTCGTTCGAGAGCGGTGCCGCTACGGAAGCTACGGATTACGGCAAGGTCTCCAAGAAGATCAGCGAGATCAAGCATCAGTATATGCCGCTGATGGTCATGAGCGACGACTTTGAGGCGTCGTGGGACGAATACGTCACCGCCTACAACCAGGCAGAGCCGCAGATCTACTTCGATGCCCTCACCGCAGAGGTCCACAGAAGATGCGGCACATGATACCTGCAAATAAGGAACCTGGGAGATTTTCCCAGGTTCCTTCGTTTTTGTAGCTGTTACTTGTTTTTGCTGTTCGCCGCCATGCCTGCTGCAATGTTCTTATCCTTGTTCTGCTCCAGGTTCTTATTGTTCGCAAGCCCCTCTTTCTGCTTCAGGTGCTCCTGATAGTCGAGCTGCGCCTTCTTCATGGAGGTATAGAGATCCTGTCCCTTATCACGGGTTGCCTTGTCGTACATTCCCTGCTCTTTATACTTTCTCATCAATGCGCTGAACGGTTTCGTTCCTGACAGCTCCTTGGCGTAATCATAGAATTCTTCCGTCTTCATATTTGTATACTTTCCGTTCTTCTGCTCTGCACGGATCATATGTGCCGAAACGATTTTGGCATAGTCCTCACGGACATCCTCATGGGTATAATTGGGGTACTGCTTGGTTTTATCCATTTCCGCTGTCAGTGAGTTCTGTGCCAATTTGAGCTCCAGATCCAGATCTACGTATTCATTAAGGCTATCATCATAGTCCTCATCCAGATCGATCTCGATATTGGCGCTGACGCTGTTTCCCTTGAAAGCCTCCTTGAACTTCTTGGATACGGCTTCCTCCGGTGCCGGTGCCTTATATGCCCCATCGTTCTTGACAAGATTCTCCACGATCTCCATCTCCGGCTCTGCCTGCTTCAGGTAGGTGCCCTTGCGGAAGTACGCATAGAATGCCGGTGCATCCTGTAAGAGATCCTGCATTTCGCCGAGCTGCTGTGCATTGGTGACGGAATTCATGAAGTTCTGGAAGTCCTCGCCGGCGATGAAGTTCTCCTTGGATTTCTGAACATATTCGTCAACGTTGTTCTCCGCATTCACCTTCTGCTTTTCTTCCTCGGTCATGTTCGGGTACTGCTGGAAGTAGGCATCCATCTGCTGCCCGTGGTAGGAACGCAGCAGCGATTCGGCTGCGGCATTCTGGAACGCTGCCAACTGCTCCTCAAAGGTCGGTGCTTTGGGGGCTTCTTCGACCTTGGGGGCTTCCTCAGCCTTGGGTGCTTCCTCGACCTTGGGTGCTTCCTCAGCCTTGGGGGCTTCCTCGACCTTGGGTGCTTCCTCAGCCTTGGGTGCTTCCTCGACCTTGGGTGCTTCCTCGACCTTGGGTGCTTCCTCGACCTTCACCTTCGGTGCTTTCAGTGCCTGTTCCAGAGGCGCATTTTCGGATTTGAACTCATTTTCAAGCGCAGCCTTAGCCTGTTCCTGCTTCTGGCGGTTTTCGAGCAGTTTATCAGCATATTCGGAGATCGACCGTGCGGCAGCAAGGCGATCGATGCCCATATTGGAGCTCGGATCCGATTTCTCCTTTCCGTTCTTGTCGAACTTCTTATCCTTGATGTAGGCATCCGCAGCCTTCTTCAGATCTGACACCACGCTTTCAAACGTAGCGCCGCTCTCTTTGAATTCATTAGCATTCGGGCTGTCCATGTATCTCGCATAGCGCTCGTATGCGGTTCTGAGCTCACCCATCTTGGTCGATGCACCGCTGAAAAGTCCCAGCGCATCGCCACGATGCCGATTGTAGAGTGTTTTGCCAGCATCGGCAACTTTCTTTTGCGAATCTTTAAATGCTTTCTGACTTTCATTCAGCTCCCTTTGCTTGGCACCCCTATTTTTCAGGAATTCCGCTTGCTGTTCGTAGAGCTTCTTGCTCTCTTCGAGCTGCTTGATGTCGATACCAAGATCAAGCTCTGTGTTCAGCAGATTCGCATACTTCTCAAAGTTGTTTACAAATCCGGTGTATGCTTTCTTGTTTTCCTTTTCTTTTTCGGTCAGTTCGTCACTCGGCTTGTTAACGACACTGTTAGCATAAACCATAAAGCGGACATAGTTTTCCGGCTTGACCATCTCATTGAAATTTTCAACGTAGGCTTTCAGGTTCTCCTCCCAGTATTCCTCTCCTTGCGGTTGTTGGAGCTCAAATATATTTTTATCAATGTCATAAAGCTTCTCTGCCTTCTTATGAAATTCTCCGACATATCTTCCGTTATGTAAATCATATCCTGTAAAAGGCGAATTTTTGATTGCTTTAAGTCCACTGTGCATCGCTCTGAATGCATTTCCAAACTTCTCATGATACAATCCTTTTCCATTGGTCTTCTTCATGAATTCAGCATTTTTGATAGGCATAATCATTTCCTCCTGTAAATTATCATAGATCAATCTTTTTCCAAGCCGTTTTCCGGCTCCCTATAAGCAATACCCCGGTCATGAGAAAAAGGTTGCAAAAGAATCAAAAAAAATTTTCAAAAAAATTTTTGGGGTCAGGTGCAACCTTTTTCGGATAATTATGGTATAATATATAGTAAGCGAACCAACCCTGCGGATGCGTCCGCATACCATATACATAAGGAGGAACACATCATGCCCAAAAAGAAGCCCGAAATTCCTGCACAGCCGCCGATCGTGGATGGCAAGGATTACTATTTTTACACACTCGCAGGTCCCATCCTGATCGACTCGGGTCTTATCAGTTTTTTGGAGTCCGATATCACCAACAAGTGGGGAACCGGCTTCCTCGAAGCTCTGAATAAGGATCTGCCCAAGTTCGTCATGCCGTTCGGCGAAGACTACACAAGTCCCTACGCCGTCAACGGCACGTCCCCGAAACGCACCACGGTTTCCAAGCCTAAAGTTCAAGCAGAGCTCCAGGAGGGCATCAAGCTTGCCGGGAATTACCTCAACCAGATCTCCAAGGTGGAGAAGCTCCAGAACTATCCGGCGATCAGCCACTATCTGGACCTTGTCTCCAGCTTCTTCGACAGCGAACTGAACGGCGGCGATAAGTGGAAGTATGCCTCCCGTCTGCCCAGCATCACAGATCCGCTTGCCTGCGTTGACTGGACAGACAAGATGACAAACGGCAAGACGGCAACAGCAGCCGATCTGAACAAGATGCTCACTGACCTGCGCTTTCCGGAGCTCTGGCACCTTTTAGATCTGCGCATTTCCACCGAAGCCGAACTGGACGGCGCAGACTTGGGTGAACCGGAAAAGGCTGAGATCGCCGGCAGACTCCAGGAGATCAACAACAAGCAGATCGAGATCTATGAGCATCTCATAGACCCTAAAAACAAGGAGCTGTTCACCTGCTGGACAAAAGGCGGCTACGAAATGAATGTCATCGGTGACCGGGGGTATCCCTCGATGATCCAGGCACTCAAGGCCGAAAACCAGGCTTTGCAGAACGGCTGGGACCCCCGGAAGATCTCCGAGCTCCACACCATTCAGGGTGTCGCTAAAAATAGTGCAACTATGGCGGATCAGTTGGAGGGGACCAATAAGAAGATCTATCAGCCCGTGGTTCAAAAGCTCCGGAAACTCGCAGCCTTCGATCCGCTGGAAAAGACGTTTGCAAATCAGGCAGAATTCGACGCCTACACCACACGCTTTGCGCTCGAATTCCGTGAGGCAAAGTCCCTCCTGCAATACCCGAAGATCGTAAATGAGCTCAAAAAAGACAAAGAGCTCAACCTTGTTCATCCCGCAGAGCTTTTCTGCAAGCGCTTTGAGGAAACGGTCAAGCGCAATGACGCCCTCAAACAGGTGGAATATGAGGATACCATCACGGCATTGGCAAAGGACGCCGTGAAGAAATATAATGAACTGACCGCCCTCGACGGCAAGGCTAACAAGCGCTCTCCCCTCTACAACAACATGAAGAAGGCTTTGATCGATGTGGCAGAGCTCGGCAAGTATCCGCCCAGTCTCAACAAGATCAACCAGAAGCTCGAAAAGCTCGCACAGGTCACGGAGGAATACTCCCGTGAGCGCTCTGGTATGCTCAAACACGGTGACGGCAAGCGGCGTGTGCAGATGGCGGACAGCCTGAACAGCCTTGCACAGACCTACCAGAAAAAATTCGCAGAGCTTTCCAAGGTTTGCCCTGCTGCCAAGTTCCCCTCGATGGGCGTGGATGAAGTACACATCCGGACAAAGATGAAGAGCGATGAAGATCTGGTCGAAGAACTCCGGGACTTCAAGAAGACACAGGGAAAGATGCTGAACGCCTTCGCATCCGGTGCGCAGGCAGGTATGAATAAGATCTCCCAATTTCTCAAAAATCTCGACAAGGATGCGGATAAGCGTGAGAAAAACAAGGAGAAAACCTCGGAATCCTACGACAACCTCATCCGGGCAGTCAGAGATCTCCAAAAACAGCGCTGCGTTCTGGATTCCAATCCGGATCAGCTTCTGCGCTCGATGAAAAACGCAGTGCAGGCTTCGGTGGACTATGTCAAGGAGCATACCGGCAGGCATATTCTCTCCGGCAAAAAGACGCCGGGTATCGCCCGTATCAACAATGCTGCTGACATCGCAAACACCCTCATGAAGTATGTCAATTCGCTGACAGAATACCGCAAGAATCTTCCGGATTTTGAGCCCGGCGAGACACTTGGCTGGAAGGATCCGGATCTGTATAACTGGCATAATTTCAACTATGATATGATCGGTTCTCATAAAAAATCCGATTCCATCAGCATCCAGAATGTCCAGCAGCGTCTGGAGGATACCATCCTCATGCATCAGTACCGTCTCTTTGAGCGTGTTCCCGGAGAGCCGAAGGGCTTGACAGAGGCGGAAAATCAGAAGGCGTTCGCAGATCAGAAAGACGATTTGAAAATCAATGTTCTCGATATCCTCACCGCCCAGTTCATGGAGCATTACCTCGATGATGTGCGAAAGGATCCGGAAAAAGCCGGCAAAAAGATCAATCAGCCTGCTAAAGCCATGGAGGATATTCACGAGCAGATCAAAAACTATCCTCCGTTCAAGCGGATGATGGATTCTGTCCAGACGTGGCAGGATCTCGAAGACCTGCGTGACAAGGCAATCTACAAGGACGGCAATATGCTCTATGCGGAGCTCGCCAAGAACAGAGGCAAGCAAGCCGAAGAAGACAAGCTCAAGTCCTTCGAGGACATCGACCTCAAAAAGAACGTTCACAAGGACAAGCAGAACGTCCTCTGATATCCATTGCATAGAAAGACTGCGGCACCCTGCTGATCTTGCAGGGTGCCGTTTTTTGTGTATACAATTTGCTCCCCGTCTGTCATTTAAGCTACACCTGGCTGCTCGAATGTCGCTTTTGCTACAGAATACAGCCATATTATCTGTTGTATTCCGGGGCAGAGTGTGGTAAGATAATATCAGCGGAAGGGAACAGACCTTCCGGATGAACAAGAAATTTTAATGCAGATAGAGGAGAGTTTATTATGAAAAAGGCAATGATTTTTACAACCCTGATCCTGGCAGCAGTTATGACCGGATGCGGCAGCGCACCCCGCAAGATGGCTTCCATGCAGAATGAGAAATTCACCATGACACCGGTCGAGGCTGCAACCGCAGTTGCAGAGACCGAAGCTGAGACAGAGGCAGTCACCGAGGCTGCAACAGAGGGTGAGACCTCCATGCAGTCCACCTCCAGACCGTCCACCACCGCAGCCACCGTTTCCACCACGGCAGTCACCTCCCAGTCCACCACCACCGCTGCAACCACCGCAAAGCCCGCAGCTTCCACCACCACGACCACTTCCCTTTCCAAGCAGCAGGCTGAAGCTGATAAAGCCGTTCAGAGCGTGATCACTGCACAGCAGAAGGCAGAGCAGGATGCTCTGGCATATGTCGGCGCAGGCTACAGCGTGGTCAGCATGGACATGATCCCCAACACCAGCATGGAGCCGGAATTCAAGGTCGGCGTCGCACCGGTTTCTGACCGCAATGCAGTGCTGTATCTGTGCGCAGGCGATAGCTACTGCATCACCGAGGAGGAGTGGAATGGCTGCTCCTACACCAAGACCGCACAGTTCTTCGCTGACAAGCGCATGGCTGAGAATACCGTTCGTTCCACAGTCGGCGCCGCTGTCCTCACCTCCGAGGCACTCCCGACCAATGACAATACCAACTGCTTCAAGATCACCACAGCTGCCGGCACCTACTACGTTGGCAAGAACTTCTGCATGACCGAAGCAGAGTGGCTGGCACCGGCTGCACCGGTCAGCACCGGCATGATCGCAGGCTTTACCGGCAGATACACCAACGGCAGAGCGCAGATGGAAATTGCAGCCAAGGACAATGGCACTGCATCCGTGATCGTTTCCTGGGCTGGCAGCGCCTTTGATACCACCGTATGGACCATGAGCGGTACCGTTAGCACCGTTGGTGACAACCTTGTCATCACCTATTCCGACTGCACCAAAGAGACTACCTCCTACACCGCAGACGGCACCCTGAACCAGGATCTCATCGAATACATGAACGGCACCGGTACCATCTGCATTGACACCAATGACAGCACCGTTGTCTGGGCAGATGCGCAGGAAAACGCCGCTGACGGCGAGATCTTCTTCCGTCCTGTTGCATAATGCGCTGTCACGGGCAGTGGTTTCCTCCTTAAGAGCCTGTTTAGTATCTTCCAGCAGCCGTCTTTTCGGCATCCTTCCGTCCTGATTTCGTCTGTCCTCCTTGCAATACAGCAAGTAT
>CACXGK010000057.1 GCA_902767115.1 uncultured Ruminococcus sp. | reverse complement strand
GGTGTGGAGCGGCAGCGTGGGTTTGTGCAGGCGCTTGCCGATGCCGGGATGGTGCCCTCCCCGAAGTACATGGAGATTGCCAAATTCACCATGGAATCGGGATATGAAAAGGCGCAGCGGCTATTTTCCGTCAAAATCAAGCCCGATGCCGTATTCTGTGCCACAGACAACATCGCTGCCGGCGCCATGCTGTATTTCCGGGAGCAGGGCATCCGCATCCCGGAGGACGTGATGGTCGGCGGCATCGGGGATTCCCGGATGGGCAAGCTCCTGTATGTGCCGCTGTCCTCGGTGCATCTGCATTACAAAACCGCCGGTCGGGAGAGTGCCCGTATGCTGCTGTCCGAGATGCACAATGCCAGCGATGTGCGGCGCATCCTCCAACTGGAATACGACCTCGTAGAACGGGAATCCACCGACCGTCACTGACAAGCTGCACAAAGAAATGATGTGAAATTGTGTGAAACCGCCTAATTTCAGAGCACATCTTCTGCTTGTCTGTCAATTGACATTTTCCCCTTTGCATGATATAATGAAATCACGATATGGAATCGATACCACATAGCTGGTACAAAAACGAAACCTGATATCATGAAAGGATGATCGGTATGGATTACAAAAACTGTGCATCTGAGATCCTGACCGCCATCGGCGGCAAGCAAAATCTCGTCAGTGCTGCACACTGTGCCACCCGTCTGCGGCTCGTAATCGCAGACAATGCCGGCGTGCAAAAGTCCGTTCTCGAAGAAATTGACGGTGTGAAGGGCGTTTTTGAAGCTGCCGGACAGCTTCAGATCATCATCGGCACCGGCACCGTCAACAAGGTGTATGACGAATTCATCACCCTTGCCGGCATCAGCGCTGCGACCAAGGACGAAGTCAAGCAGGCTGCCGCCTCCAAAGCCCCCTGGTACAAACGGGCGATCAAAACCCTCGGTGATATTTTCGTTCCCATCATTCCTGCAATCGTTGCCACAGGTCTGCTGTGCGGACTGCTTGGCGGTTTGTCGAGAGTTTTCCCCGGCATGGCGGACAGCCACCTGTATACGCTGCTCGATATGTTCTCGAACGCAGCGCTGACCTTCCTGCCGATCCTGATCGCAGTGAGCGCCGCAAAGATCTTCGGTGCCAACGTCTACCTCGGTGCCGTCATCGGCATGATTATGATCCACCCGAATCTCGTCAATGCCTGGTCGGTCGGCGACGGTTCCAATCTCCCGGTCCTCTGGTCGTGGTTTGGTCTCTGGGACATTCACGCCACAGGCTACCAGGGCCATGTCATCCCGGTCGTGATCGCCGTTCTCCTGCTGTCTGTCATTGAAAAATGGCTGCACAAGCGTGTACCAGAGATGTTTGACCTGTTCGTGACGCCGCTTGTTTCCGTTCTGGTCACTGGCTTTCTGACCATGACCGTGATCGGTCCTGTCTTTGCACAGCTCGAATCCTGGGTGCTGACAGGTGCGCAATGGCTGATCTCCATTCCGTTCGGCATCGGGTCGTTTGTCATGGGTGCGGCGTATGCACCGACGGTCGTGGCTGGTGTGCATCATATGTACAACGCCATCGAGCTTTCCATGCTTGCTGACAGCGGCAGAAATATCTGGATGCCGATCGCAACCGCCGCCAATGTCGCACAGGGCGCCGCAGCGCTTGCAGTTGGTGTCAAGACACGCAGCAAAAAGCTCAAATCCATGGCACTTCCGGCTTCTCTTTCCGCCTTCATGGGCATCACCGAGCCTGCGATCTTCGGTGTGAACGTCCGCTTCGGCAAGCCGCTGATCGCCGGTATGGCTGGCGGTGCGTGCGGTGCAGCAGTTGCCTCCATCATGGGCGTCTATGCGACCGCAAACGGCGTGACCGGACTCTTTGGCTTCCTGATTACTGCTGACAGCTTTTTGGGCTATCTGTTGACCTTTGTGGTGGCGACAGCGGTTGCCTTTGCACTCTCCTGGATCATGTTCAAGGACGAAGCACAGGCAGAAATTCCCGCCGCAGCCCCTGTATCTGCACCTGAGACCCCTGCTCCCGCAGCAGACGCACCGGCTGCATCTGCCGTAAATGAGATCGGCTCTCCGCTCAAGGGCAAGGCGATTGCACTGGCAGACGTTCCGGATGAGACCTTTGCATCTGAAGTGCTGGGACTTGGTGCTGCTGTGGAGCCTTCCGAGGGGAAGGTCGTGGCACCGGCTGATGGTGAGGTCAGCACATTGTTTGAGACACACCACGCCATTGGTCTGACACTGGACAACGGTGCAGAGCTTCTGATCCACATCGGCATCAATACCGTGGAGCTTGGCGGAAACGGCTTTACAGCGCACGTTTCCGAGGGCGACCGTGTCAAGCGTGGACAGACACTCATCACGTTCGATATGCCGTTCATCGAGAGCAAGGGCTACCCGACCGTCACCCCGGTCATTGTGACCAATCCTGATGATTTCCAGGCGATCCGCAAGGTGTGTGACGGCGATGCCGACTTTCTCCAGCCGCTGCTTGCAGCAGAACAGAACTGACTTTCCCTTCAGGAGGTGAGGAGAATGCAATCTGATTTCCGCCAGATGCTCCACCTCGAACCGGAGCACGGGTGGCTCAACGATCCGAATGGGCTGTGCTATTTCGCAGGCAAGTACCATGTCTACTTTCAATATGTGCCCGATGCCGCCGACGGCAGCGGTCTCAAATGCTGGGGACACTGGCAGAGTCCGGATCTCCTGCACTGGGAATACACCGGGGTCGTGCTTCGTCCCGACCACCCGGACGACCGCAGCGGTGTGTACTCCGGATGCGGCTTTGTGAAGGGCGATACGCTGTATCTCTTTTACACCGGCAACGTCAAGGAGGACGGGGATTTCGACTACATCACAAACGGCAGAGGCGCCAATGTGATGCTTGTCACGACACGGGACGGGCATCATATGCAGGAGAAGCAAACGCTCCTGCGCAATGCCGACTACCCCGGCTTCTGCACCTGCCACGTCCGTGATCCCAAGGTCTGGGAGGAGGACGGCAGCTACCGCATGGTGCTCGGCGCAAGAACCAGGGATGACCGTGGCTGCGTGCTTTTCTACCGTTCGGACGACCTTCTGCACTGGACATACGAAACGGCTGTGTTCGGGCAGGACGGGAGCTATATGTGGGAATGTCCCGATTGCTTTGCACTCTCCGGCAGGACGTTCCTGAGCATCTCGCCGCAGGGCATTGCACACGAGACCTACCGGTTCCAGAATGTGTACAGCGCCGGTTACTGCCAGCTCTCCAACGGCGAAGCACATGACTACCGGGAATGGGATCACGGCTTTGATTTCTATGCGCCGCAGACCTTCCCTGCACCGGACGGCAGACGCATCCTGATCGGCTGGGCAGGCATCGGCGATATCCCCTACTCGAACCCGACCACTGTCCTTGGATGGCAGCACTGTCTGACACTTCCACGGGAACTGCGTGTCCGGGACGACGGTGTGATCCTGCAATTGCCCGTCCGGGAGCTCGGACAGCTCCGGACAAGTGCCACGAAGATCGATGGACGCATTCCCGTTCCGACCCGGCTCCCCTTTGAGCTGTGGGGCATCACGGAGGGAGACTTCACCGCAGAGCTTTCCGGTATTCTGACGCTCACCTATCACAGCGGTGTGGTGCATCTGCGCATTGCGGACACTGCCGGATACGGAAGAACAGAGCGCTTTGCCAGACTCCCGGAATGCCATGACATCCGCATGATCGCTGATGTTTCGTCAGTCGAGATCTTTCTCAACGGCGGCGAGATCGTCATGACCGCAAGAATATACCCCGCCGATACGGCAGCCATGCTCTCCGGTATCAGCGGTACACTCTACGAATTACAAGGAATTGAGGTGATTTCCGATGGAAGCAATGATCGCAGCGATCGGTGAAGCACTGATCGACATGATCCCGGACAAGACCGGATGTGCCTTTGACGATGTGACAGCCTTTGCGCCGAAGATCGGCGGTGCGCCTGCCAATGTCTGTGCCGCATTTGCCAGACTCGGCGGCAGGGCAAGGCTCCTGACACAGCTTGGGGATGACCCGTTCGGGCATCGCATCCTGCATCGTCTGGAGGAAGTCGGTGTGGAAACAGCGCACATCGCCCTGACCCAGACCGCCAATACCGCCCTCGCCTTTGTCTCCCTTGCGGAGAACGGCGACCGGACATTCAGCTTTTACCGCAAGCCATCGGCAGATATGCTCTATGCGCCGGAACAGGTGCAGGTGGAAAGCCTGGAGGATGTGTTCGCCCTGCATTTTTGCAGCGTGTCGCTGGGCGACTTTCCGATGAAGGAGGCGCATCGCCGTGCCATCGGGATCCAGCGTGAACGTGGCGGTATTGTCAGCTTTGACCCGAATCTGCGCTTTAACCTCTGGGACAGCGAGGAAGCCCTGCGAGATGCCGTCCGGGAATTCCTGCCCATGAGCGACATCGTCAAGCTCTCCGATGAGGAGCTGACATTCGTCACCGGGCAGCCGGATATGAAAAGCGGCGCAGAATGGCTCTTTGCGCAGGGTGTCAAGCTCCTGCTCTACACCTGCGGCAGCAAGGGTGCCTTCGCCTGCACCCCGACCCAGACGGCATTTGCACCGGCATACCCCGTCAAAGCGATCGACACCACCGGCGCCGGCGACGGCTTCACAGGGGCATTTCTGTGGGCACTGAGCCAGACGTGCCGGACGTGTGCAGCGCTTTCTTCCCTCTCGCAGGAAACGCTGACATCCTGCCTGACATTTGCCAATCGATTCTGCGCAGTCAGCGTGCAGAAACACGGAGCCATTGCTTCCTACCCGACACGGGAGGAAATGCAGGCATATACATTTTGAATTTAGAACCTGTCTTCACAAGGGACAAGTTCTTAGAAAGGCGGTAATCTTATGAAAACTTTCACCTACACCATCCAGGACGAGATCGGTATCCACGCAAGACCTGCCGGCAATCTGGTCAAGCTCATCAAGGGCTTTGAGAGCGCCGTCACCATCGAGAAGGAAGGCAAACCGCCTGTCAGCGGTACTGCCCTCATGAAGCTCATGGGTCTCGGCGTGAAGTGCGGTGACACTGTGAAATTCAGCGTGGACGGCGCTGATGAGGAAGCAGCCGCAGCCGCAATCGTAGACTTTATGCAGGCAAATCTCTGACCGTACACCGGAGCACAGAAAGGACAGGTGGCGAGTATGAACGTATTTCACGGCAAGGGCGTTTACGGTGCAGTTGCCATCGGCAGAGCATCGGTTTTCAGCAGGCAGAGCACAGAGGTGCGCCGCATCCGGATCACGGATCCTGCCTATGAGCTTTCCCGGATCGAATCCGCCAAAGCACAGGCGTTAGAGGAGCTCTCTGCGATCCATGAAAAGGCATTGCGTGAGGTCGGCGAGGCGAATGCGGAGATCTTCGGTATTCACATGATGATGCTGGAGGATGACGACTACAACGATTCCATCCGCAGCATCATCGAAACGCAGAGTGTCAATGCCGAATATGCCGTTGCTGTGACGTCGGATAATTTTGCGGAGATGTTTGCTGCGATGGAGGATGCCTATATGCAGGCTCGTGCGGCAGACGTCCGGGATATTTCCAACCGGCTCATCGCCTGTCTGACAGGCGGCACGGAAGCCGCCGCACAGGGCACAGACAAGCGCATCGTCTGCGCAGACGACTTAGCACCAAGTGAAACGGTCTCGCTCGATAAGGAGCGTGTGCTGGCGTTCGTGACGGCTGCCGGTTCCGCCAATTCCCATACCGCCATCCTCGCCCGGAATATGAACATCCCGGCTGTGATCGGTGTTGGGCAGGCATTTCTGGAGCAGCTCTCGGACGGCGTGCTCCTGATCGTGGACGGTCACACGGGGGACGTCTATGTGGACCCGGACGAGGAAACCCAGCAGCGCATGGAGCAGAAAATGGCAGAGGATGCCCGCAAGAAGCAGCTTTTGCAGGAGCTTCGTGGCAAGGACAATGTCACCCTGGACGGCAGACATATCCACATCTTTGCCAACATCAGCGGCGTGGACAGCATCGGCGCCGTGCTTGCCAACGATGCCGGCGGTATCGGCTTGTTCCGCAGCGAATTTCTCTACCTCGAAAGCGAGGACTACCCGACCGAGGAGGAGCAGTTCACCGCCTACCGCAAGGTGCTCGAACGCATGGCTGGCAGGAAGGTCATTGTCCGCACGCTCGATATCGGCGCCGACAAGCAGATCGGCTATTTCGGGCTGGACAAGGAGGATAACCCGGCGCTCGGCTTCCGTGCAATCCGCATCTGCCTGACACGGCCGGAATTATTCAGGACACAGCTCCGGGCGTTATACCGTGCATCGGCGTATGGAGACCTTGGGATCATGTTCCCGATGATCACCAGCGAATCGGAGGTACAGCAGTGCCTTGCAATGTGCAAACAGGTGCAGAACGAGCTGCAAGCAGACGGGCTCCCGTTTGACCCGGACACAGAGCTCGGCATCATGATCGAGACACCGGCAGCCGCTGTCATCAGTGACAGACTTGCACCCCTGGTGGATTTCTTCAGCGTAGGCACCAATGACCTGACGCAGTACACCCTTGCCTGCGACCGGCAGAATCCCCGGCTCGAACCGTTCGTGGACACCCACCATGAAGCCATCCTGCGCCTGATCGAAATGGCAGCGCAGAACGCTCACAAAAACGGTGCGTGGATCGGCATCTGCGGCGAACTGGCAGCAGATGTCACGCTGACGGAAACCTTCCTGCGCATGGGGATCGATGAGCTTTCGGTCTCTCCGCCGTTCGTACTGCCGCTGCGTGAGCAGGTGCGCAGTCTGCGTATCGAATAACGTCAAAATCCCGGCTCCTGTTCAGGGAGCCGGGATCAGCTTGTCGATAAAGTCCATTTTGCCGCCTACAGGCGGCAGGAAAGGCGTTTCAAGGCGAAAGAAGGGGCACTTTTTTGCAAAAAAAGTGCCCCTCTTCCAAAAACAGTCCACTGGACTGTTTTTGAAATTCACCC
>CACXGK010000056.1 GCA_902767115.1 uncultured Ruminococcus sp. | reverse complement strand
TTTTTGCAAAAAAGTGCCCCTTCTTTCGCCTTGAAATGCCTTTCCTGCCGCCTATAGGCGGCAAAATGGACTTTATCGACAAGCTGAGCCCCCTCCAGGAGGAAGGGGCTCAGGGAGGAGAATACCCTGACAGATCACTGATTCCAGGGGAGCTCATCGAGGGTGATCACGGATTCGCTGTTGTAGGTCTTGTGCATGATGGACTTTTCGGTGAAGGCTTCGGAGTACTGTCCGTTCTGCTCCACAAAGCCGCCGCACCACGTCCCGAACCACATCCAGTGGGAATTGGCTGCCACCACGTTGTCGATGTCAAAGACGGTGCCGTTCTCGGTCAGGGCAATGAGCTTGTTGGTGCCGGAGTATTCGAGCAGCTCCGAGAATTTCGCATTCTGTGCGCCGTAGCTGTGCTCGCCGGCGTAGATATCCTCACCGATGACATCTACATAGGCATCGCCCGGATACCAGTCTGCTGCCTGACCGTTCCAGACCCAGATGAGGTTGTTGCAGCCGTACTTGTTCGTGAGCTGATCGTAGAGGTAGTACCAGAGCTTCTTATACGCGTCCGGTCCCTTGGCACCCCACCAGAACCAGCCGCCGGATGCCTCGTGCAGCGGTCTCCAGAGCACCGGCACACCGGCGTCACGCAGGATGTTCAACTGCTTTGCGATCTCGGCGATATCCGCATCGATGAGTGCCTTGCCCTCCGGGTCTCTGCCGTCCATGACAGCCGCAATGTCAAAATCGGTATTGGACGTATTGAAGCCGCCCCACCAGCGGGGATTGCCCTCCGGGGTGTCGCCCGGTTTCATGTATTTGTCCGGCGCATTCCAGTGCCAGCAGAAGGTCACGATTCCGCCGTGCGCATGGAAATCCAGTGCGGTATCCACCGCATTCGATCTGGCACCCTTTGCCACACGGGACGGGCAGTAATCCATCATGTCCAGTCCGCAGATTGCCGGGTACTTTCCGGTCGCATCGTGGATCGCCTTGAATTCTGCCCCGTTCAGACCGTCATTGCAGACCTGACCGGAGAGGGTGTATGTACCGTAGCTCTCACAGAGGTAGGAGAACAGCGCCTTGGTGTTGGCATCGGCGTTGGGATTGATGAGAGTGGGCGAAACCTCGTAAACCTTGGCGGAGATCGCCTCATCATTCGTGACGGTCAGCTTGTCCACCAGGATCCAGCCCCACGACTTGCTGATGGAAACCGTGTGCTTGCCGGCGGTGAGCATCACTCTGCGCAATGCCGCATCTGACCAGGTATCGCCCTTGCTGTCGAAGCCGCCGACGTTGTCACCATCCACGAGCACTTCGTTGTACTTGTCGCCGCCAAGTCCCTTGGTCGTGAGCGTCAGACAATAGCTCCCGGCAGCCGGCACCTCGATGGTGAAAGTCACATTGTCGCCGTCGTCGCCGAAATTCCCGACTGCCTTACCCTGGGAAGCGCCGCCGTCATTCTGAACACTGTTATTGCCGGAGATCTGGGCATTTTCTGCCTCATACGCTGCAAGGAATTCCTGCTTCGGCTCCTCCGGCTTGTCTGCCGGTGCGGTGAGCAGGCGCTTCATCATGGACAGGTCGAATACATCCAGTGTGCCGTCCTCGTACAGGTCGCCTGCTTCCCAGTCGGCGAGGGTCACATTGGCGGTGTGGAGCAGCCATTTTTGCAGGAGCACCACATCGAGCGTATTGCAGGTGCCGTCCGCATTCACGTCACCTTTCACGGAAGTCACGACCGGTGCCGGCGGTTCGGTCGGCTCCTGCACCGGCGCATCGCCGTAATGGTACACATCCGGCAGCTCATCGAGCGAAAGAAGATAGTCGCTGTTGTAAACGTTGTTCAGGTAGGATGCGGTGTTGAACTCATTGCTGTCGATGAAGGAGGTGTGCCACGTCATGAACCAGAGCCATTTTGCGCTGTCATTCTTCATTTTATCCGGGTCCGGAATGGGGCCGTTCTCGTGCAGGCAGACAGGCTTGTTGGCAACACGGGATGTTTTCTGGTACATCGGCAGGAGGGAATCCGTATGGTTCACATAGGTGTCCGCACCGACGATATCCACGCAGTCATCGCCCGGATACCAGCCGTCATTGACGTCGCCGCAGTAGCCGAGATTCCAGATGAGGTTGTCAAGTCCCCAGTCCTTGGTGTAGCGGTCGTACATGATGCGCCAGAGCTTTTTGAAATTGTCGGCGCCGCCCTTGCCCCACCAGAACCACTTGCCGTCAAATTCATGGAAGGGGCGCCAGATGACCGGCACGCCAGCCTCCTGCAATTCCTTGAGCGCCGCAGCGCCCTTGTCCATGCCGGCGATGAGCGCCTTGTACGCATCGGTGCCGGGCGTGAGGGCTTGGTTCCAGTCGAGGTCGGTGTTCAGGGATTCGGTATGGCTGCCGGAAAAATCGGAGCCGCAATGCCAGCAGATGGTGACAATGCCGCCCTTGTCGTGCCATGCCTTGGCACGACGGTTGCAGCCGGAGAAATCATCACCCATGTAATCCAGTCCACGCAGGGCAGGATACTTGCCGCTTGCATTGTGGATGATCTCGAATTCATAGTCCTCGCTGCCCATCCAGGTTGATTCCTGCTGTCCGGAAATGACGTAATTTCCATAGGTATCGCACAGGAAACGGTACAGCGACTGCGTTTCGGCGGTGGCATTCGGGTTGGAAAGCGCATTGTCGGCGGCGGATGCGGTGAGGATCGCCGGAGCATCGGCGAAATGCCCTGCCAGCGGCGTCACGGTCATAGCGGCTGCGAGCAGGAACGGTATCAGTTTTTTCATGGATATTCCCCCTTCAGGCAAGATGTGAATTTTTTATGTACTTTTATTATACAATATAAGAGGGATGCCTGAAAATGATGTTTTGCGTCAAAAACAATGCTTTTTGCATCATTTTACAAAAAATCCCGGCACCCTCTGCAAACAGAGAAGTGCCGGGATATTGGCTGCTATGATTACGGAATGGTGATGGTCGTGGAGCCCAGATGGATGCCGTTGGTTTCATTGAAATTCTGTCCGCCGTAATTGCCGACGGAAAGTCCGGTGATGGTGACAGTGTACGATGTCCCCGACTGCGCACCCGCAGGCGGACTCAGATAGTAATACGCAACGGTGGTATCCTGACCAGCCACACGATTGGATTTCTGCGTCATTTCGGTGCCGGCGATGTTGCCCTTTTCGGCATTGGTCATAAAGGTGTCAAAGCCGTAGGCATCGCCCTGCTCCACATCGAGCAGCTCAAAGCCGGCTTCCGTGATGCTCATGCCGTTGATGCTCAGGTTCATGTTATAGCCGTAAATACCCGGATCGTCCTTGACCTTGACCGGTATCTTGAAATAGCCGTCCTCAAATGCAGCCTCGCCCACATACCATGTCCATCCGGCAGGCGGAACGATGGGCTGCTCCTCAGGCGTAAGCGGCTGTGTCTGCGGCTCTGTTGCAGGAGCCGGTGCCTGGGTTGCGGCAGGAGCCGGTGCCTGGGTTGCAGCAGGTGCTGGTGCCTGGGTAGCAGGCGCCTGGGTCGTCCGAACGGTATTGCCGCCGGAAGGTGCTGCGTTTGCTGCCTGGGTCGTGGCTGCCGGAGATGCACCCGTCGTTTCCGATGCAGCGGTCTCGGACGTATCCTGCGAAGCCGTTGTATCGGTCATGAATGCTGTCTCCTGGGCGATGGTATCAGATGTAACGTCCGTATCGGTGGTATCGTTTGTATCCGACTCCGATGCGATCGTGGTGGTCTCCGGATTCTTGCTGTCTTCGGTGACGTTTTTGCCGCAGCCTGCAAGCCCCATGCACAGCAATCCGGCAAGCAATACTGCAAGGTATGTTCTTTTCATGTCAATTCTCTCCCATTCCTATGTGCTATCGGGAACACATCCCGCATGGTATCTTTTATTATACCATACTTCTATCTAAAATGCAATCCCCTTTGCAGCTTTCTGTCAGAACCTGTCTTCACAAAGGGACGCAAGCAGATTTTCGAGCAAGTTTGCGCCGTATCAACGGACGAAATCCGCAGCCATACTTGGTGTATGACAAGGATTTCGGACTAAGATACGGTGCAAAACTGCCGAAAAGATGCTGCGGCATCTTGTGAAGACGGGTTCTCAGCCCAAAAATGCAATGATGCGTCCGAGCACATCAGGGTCCTCATCATAGACGCCATGGGCGCCGTCGGGGAACACGGCAAGCGCCGCTTGGGTGCTTGCTGCGATGGTTTGTGCTGCCTCTGTGCCAAAGAGCTTGTCCTGCGCACCAGCCATCACGAGCACGGGACACTGGATCTGCTGCAAGCGCTCCCGCACATCAAATCCTGCAAGTCCCCGGAGCATGATGCGAAAGCGATGCAGATCCTCCGCCGTGACCGTGCTTCCAAATGCCTGAAAAGCGTCACGGTACATCTCGCAATATGCCGGTGTATAGACATTCTCTGCAAATGAGCGCATGAGTGCCGGAACCGTTTCCACCGCCGCAAGGCTGTCCCATTCCTGCATGATGTGCAGGAGAGCAGGTGTGGTATGCGCAGCCGTCGAGCAAAGCACAAGCTTTCCCACAAGGTCAGGGCGCTGCACTGCCATTGCCAGTGCGATCATGCCGCCCTGCGACACGCCGTAAACCACGGCACCCTGCAAATGCAGCGCATCGAGCGCCTGACAGGTATCCTCCGCCATTGCCATGACCGGGTACAGCTCCGGCATATCCGTCCGGCGGTCAAGCACGTAAAGATCATACATTTCCGCCAGTGCCCCGTACTGCGCCCGGATTGCATCCTCCGAGAGCATCACGCTCCTGACCGCAACACCGGGCAGGATCACAAAGGGCTGCCCTTCGGGATTTCCGAAGCGCAGGTAACGCATGGATAGGTTTTTCGTCTGAATCGTCTGTACTGCCATTGTGGATCCCTCCGATCACAAGGTCTGCCGATGATGCACCGGAAGCATCTTTTTTTACAGCCGCTTCCCTGCAAGCATTCTGCACAGGAAAGCCGTTACGCCTCCACCAGATATTTCTCACGGATCTGTGCCTGCATCTCAGCCGGGATGCCGAGCTGCTGCTCCACATAGCCGCAGACCGAACCGAATTCCGCCTGCATCCATTCGAGCGCATTGTTCATAAAATCCGGATTAGCTCGTTCCATGAAGCTCATATACTGCTCGACCTTTTCCGGGGGATAGATGGATGCCAGTAGGCTGCGTCCCTGCTCGATGAGCTTTTCGTTGAACTGGTTCGTCAGCAGATAGTCGTCCATGATCGTTTG
>CACXGK010000055.1 GCA_902767115.1 uncultured Ruminococcus sp. | reverse complement strand
TTTTTGCAAAAAAGTGCCCCTTCTTTCGCCTTGAAATGCCTTTCCTGCCGCCTATAGGCGGCAAAATGGACTTTATCGACAAGCTGATACCTCCGGTTCAGATGCCGGAGGTATTTTTGTGTGACGAATTGTATACAGTATAACAGTATGACTACGAAATATGGCAGTC
Organism: uncultured Ruminococcus sp.; assembly: GCA_902767115.1. GTDB lineage: Bacteria > Bacillota > Clostridia > Oscillospirales > Ruminococcaceae > UBA3855. The sequence continues at coordinate 12,158 of CACXGK010000055.1, read as the reverse complement.
GGTAACAAATTCGGTAAAGAATTATGAAATATCCGTCACATCTCTTGACAGTCAGCCGCAGATATGCTATACTATTCGTGTACTACGACGAATAATACACCAAAAGCACATTTGCAAACATCATATATAGGAGGTTTTATCATGAAAAAAAGTGTTACCCGCATTGCTGCTGCTGTCCTGACCGCAGCGCTTTCCCTCAACTGTCTGACCGGCTGCTCCAAGATCACGGAGCGCATCCAGAACGGCGGCGGAAACGGCGGCGGTTCCGGTAAGCTGGAGGTTTCTCTCGACCATTCCTACTCGTCTGAAAAGATCGAGTTCAATGAGATGGCGAACGTTTACGAATGTTACGAATTCGGCGGCAAGATGCTGCTCAATGGCTCTGACAGCCAGTACAACAACTGTTCCTATCTGTACGATCCGGCTGACGGCAGCTCCAAGAAGGTCGAGTATGTGTACCCGACCACGCTGGAGGAAGGCTCTGATGCCTATCCGATCAGCTATTTCGATGATGCCAACGGCAACCTGAATGTCATTTTCGGCGGCTATTCCTGGTCGGTCAATGACGACGGCGAGGAGGATTATCACGATCTGGGCACCACCATCGAGGTCTATGACAAGGATTTCAATGTGGTGGAGACCCGTTCTATGGACGGCACGCTTTCGGAGGATTACTCCATCAACGCCATCGTCCCCAATCCGGCAGGCGGCTACCTGGTGTCCCTTTGGAACAACCAGAACAGCAGCTATGAGCTGGGCACCTTTGATGACGAGCTCAATATGACCGGCAACATCAATCTCAACTGCCAGTACATCTCCAACATCATTTCCACTCCGAACGGCACTATCTTCATCAATTATGAGAACAACGAGGGTGCGCCGCAGTATGCGACCCTGGATCCCAAGACCGGTCAGACGACGGATGTGGAGATCAAGGGAATGCCGCAGTGGTCGAACAACGTCATTAAGAGCCATGACGAACAGTATGATTTCTACGTATCGGACAGTGAGTATGTATACGGTGTCAGCCTCGGCAAGAAGACCTGCGAGCCTGTCATCAACTGGCTCAATTCCGACTTCCTGGGCAACTATGTCAACTCCGTCTACCAGTCCGGTGACGGGAAGTTCATTGTCAGCGCACAGTCCATGGGCAAGGACGGTGCTACCTCTCTCTGGAGACTGTCTCCCCGTGATCCGGAGGATTTCAAGAATGTTACCATGATCACCATGGCAGGTCTCTATCTCCCGGATGAGATCGCACAGGCTGTTCTTGATTACAACCGCACCCATACCGACAGCCGCATCGCTACCGTCAACTACGAAAAGTACAGCGAAGAAGGCGACTATGAGGCAGCCATCAACAAGTTCAAGAACGACATGACCTCCGGTGTTGTGGCTGACCTCATCGTGACCTCCGGTCTGCCCTACGAGAGCCTTGCCAACAAGGGCATCTTTGAGGATCTGACACCGTACATGGGCAACATCAACGAGGCGGATTACTTCACCAACTTCTTCGATTCCATGAAGTACGGCGACAAGCTGTACCAGATCGGCTTCTCCTTTGACGTGGATACCCTCCAGGGCAAGACGGAGCTTGTCGGCAGCAAGCAGGGTCTGACGATGGAGGAATTCATGAAGCTCGTAGAGGGTCTGCCCGACGGCACCGAGCCCTTCACTTACGGCACCAGAGCCAATGTGATGAGTATGCTCGTCATCAGCGACCTCAAGGCATTCAGCGACGTCAAGACCGGCACCTGCTCCTTCAATACGCCGGAGTTTGTCAAGCTCCTTGAGTTCTGCAACACCTTCCCGGAGGAAGAGGAGGATCACTCCAATGACAGCGAGGCAGAGCAGGAGAAGTACTGGGCTGAGAGAGAGTACCAGTTCATCAACAACAAGGTCGCATTCGATCAGCCGTGGTTCTCGGATATCAAGAACGCATACCGCACACAGGTCGAGAACTTTGATGATGCTGAGGTCACCCGTGTGGGCTTCCCGGTCGCTGATGAAAACGGCGGCAACGGCGGCCGCTTCTCCGCTTACACCAATGTGGCAATGTCTGCAAATTCCGATCACAAGGATCAGTGCTGGGAGTTCATGGAAATGATGCTGGGCGACGACTATCAGGAGAGCCTGTCCTGGTCGCTCCCGGTCAAGCGCAGCGCCTTTGACAAGCTGGTGGAGACCGCTATGAAGCCTGACACCTACATCGACGAGAACGGTGAGGAAACCGTTTCTCCCAACACTATCTGGAGAGGTGACGAGGAGATCGAGATCCCCGAAATGCCGAAGACATACGGCGATGACCTCAAGGCTTACATCGAAGGCATCCGCACCTGCTCCTATTATGACATGACCATCTATAACATCATCGTGGAGGAATCCGACAAGTACTTTGCCGGCGACCAGACCTCCCAGCAGGCAGCCGACATGATCCAGTCCCGTGTGAGCCTGTATCTGTCTGAGCAGTCTTAACCTGAATTACGCAAGCGCCCTTCTGTCTGACAGGAGGGCGCTTTTCTTTCTTCCAAAAAAGTCTTGCACTTCCTATGGAAATATGCTATAATAGAATTAACTATCTGACAGGCAAGGAGGAATTTCCCATGAGGGACGGATTTGTGAAGATCGCCTGTGCAACACCGGCACTCAAGGTGGCGGACTGTGATTACAATACCGAACAGATCATTTCCCTGATCCGGCAGGCAAGCGACAAGGGCGTCAAGATCGTCTGCTTCCCGGAGCTTTGCATCACGGGGTACACTTGCGGCGACCTGTTTTTGCAGAGGGCGCTCGTGGATGCGGCGGAGGACAGCCTTCTGCGCATTGCAAGGGAGACTGCTGATTCAGAGATCATTTCTATCGTAGGCTTGCCGTATTTCCACGACAAACTCTACAATTGTGCGGCGGTCGTTTACAAGGGCGGCATTCTCGGCATTGTACCAAAGGTGAATCTGCCCAATTACAGCGAATTTTACGAAGCACGCCATTTTGCACAGGGCGGTGGTTATAGCTACACGTTAGAGATCGGCGGCAAGGATGTCCCGTTCGGCATCGATCAGTCGTTCGCTTGCAATGACCTGCCGGATCTGCATTTCGGTGTGGAGATCTGCGAGGATCTTTGGGTTAGCGAGTCGCCGAGCGTCAAGCTTGCGAAAAACGGCGCAGTCATCATTTTCAATCTGTCCTGCTCTGATGAGATCATCGGCAAGGCGGAATATCGCAAGATGCTGGTCAAGGCGAAATCCGGCGAACTCGTGTGCGCCTATGCCTACGCCGATGCCGGAATCGGTGAATCGACGCAGGATATGGTGTTTGCCGGACACAATCTGATTTGTGAGAACGGCTCTGTGCTGGCGGAATCGAAGCTCTTTTCTGACGGACTGACCATTGCGGATGTCGATATCGACCTGCTGCAGCACGAGCGTCAGCGCATGACGACATGGCTTCCGGTGCAGAAAAATGACGATACATGGGACTATTACATCAATTGGTTCGACATGGACGTGACCGAAACAAAGCTCGACCGCAAGATCTATCCGCATCCGTTCGTGCCCTCGGACAAGGTGGTGCTCGACGGCAGATGCGAGGAAATTCTCGCCATCCAGTCCGTGGGACTTGCCACGAGACTGCGTCACATCGGCTGTAAGACAGCGGTCGTGGGACTTTCCGGCGGATTGGATTCGACCCTGGCGCTCATCGTGATGCGCCATGCCTTTGACCGGCTCGGACTCGACCCGAAGGGCATGATCGCTGTGACAATGCCGTGCTTTGGCACGACCGACCGCACATATAACAATGCCCTGAAGCTTGCCGCTGCCTATGGTGCGACCCTGCGTGAAATTGACATCAAAAAGAGCGTGCGGCAGCATTTCGAGGATATCGGGCATGACGAGAGCGTGCATGACGTGACCTACGAGAACGGTCAGGCACGGGAGCGCACGCAGATCTTGATGGACATTGCGAACCAGTGCGGCGGCATCGTCATCGGTACGGGCGATCTTTCGGAGCTTGCACTCGGCTGGGCGACCTACAACGGCGACCACATGAGTATGTACGGCGTGAATGTCTCCATCCCCAAGACCCTCGTGCGGTATCTCGTGGCATACGAGGCATCCCATGCGGACGGGACGCTGCACGATGTGCTCTGCGACGTGCTGGATACGCCGGTCTCCCCGGAGCTTCTGCCGCCGGACGAGAACGGACAGATCGCCCAGAAAACGGAAGACCTGGTGGGACCCTACGAGCTGCATGATTTCTTCCTGTACTACCATGTGCGTCTTGGGTTTACGCCGGGAAAGATCTTTCGGCTGGCACGTCTTGCGTTTGCGAATGTGTATGACCCACGCACGATCATGAAGTGGCTCAAGAAATTTTACTGGCGTTTCTTCTCACAGCAGTTCAAGCGATCCTGCCTGCCGGACGGTCCGAAGGTCGGCAGCGTGACCCTCTCGCCCAGAGGTGACTGGCGGATGCCGTCTGATGCATCGGTAAGGCTCTGGATCGGGGAGTTGGAGGAGATTGAGAAGACTAACGACTGGGACAACTGACATCCCTGCCCAAAAGAGGTGATACCAATGGCTAAAACCAAAATTAAGAAAAAGAACCGCTTTTTCCTTGTGGATTACGAAAACGTCCATATGTCCGGGCTTGCCGGGATCGAGGAGCTTTCCAAATCCGACACGGTCTACATATTTTACAGTGCGAATGCGGATTCGCTGTCGTTTGAGGCAATGAAGCTGCTCTCGTCGGCAAAGGCGAAGATCGAATATGTCAAGGTCAGCACAGTCGGACGCAATGCCCTGGACTTCCAGCTTTCGAGCTTTGTGGGGTATTTGCTCGGCAAGTACGAGGATGCTCGCTGCTACATCGTCAGCAACGACAAGGGCTATGCCAATGTGCAGATCTTCTGGTTCGGACAGGGCGAACGTGTCAAGCTCGTGCCATGTATCCGTGACCGCAAATCGCTGGCGACCAAGCGTTCCGACGTGGAGAAGGTCGTGGAGGAGCTTGACCTGACCGATGAGGAGAAGGAGAACGTGACCGAGCTCATCTGGAACCGGCTGAAAGTCGGCTCACCGCACCTGTCCCATATCAAGGTCGGCATCAACAATGACCTCGTGCAGCGCTTCGGCGGCGAAAAGACCAAGGTCATTTTCAATGTCATTCGTCCGCTGATCAAGTGAGGTTCAGCGTATCGATAGATCAACAATTTAGGAGGAAAATCCAATGAACTACAAAGAAAGCTTTATCAAATTTATGGTGGACTGCGGGGTGCTGACCTTTGGTGAGTTCACCCTCAAATCCGGCAGAATTGCGCCGTATTTCATCAATTGTGGCAACTACCGCACCGGCGGTCAGCTTCGCCGTCTGGGTGAGTACTATGCAGAGTGCATCCACGACCACAATATCCCGGTCGAGACACTGTTCGGCCCTGCTTATAAGGGCATTCCGCTGGCTGTAGCTGCGGCGACTGCACTGTCTGCAAAATTTGACCAGGACGTGTTCTACTGCTTCGACCGCAAGGAGGCAAAGGATCACGGTGAGGGCGGTATGTTTGTCGGCAAGACACTGACTGACGGCGAGAAGGTCGTTATCATTGACGACGTTATGACCTCTGGTAAGGCTCTGCGTGAGTCCATGCCCAAGCTCATGAGCGCCGCCAAGGTCGATGTGACCGGCATGGTCATCACCGTTGACCGCCAGGAGCGTGGCACCGGCACTATGTCAGCTGTGCAGGAGGTCAAGGAGGAATTCGGTGTGACGGTGTATCCCATCGTGACCATGCAGGATATCATTGATGCCATCCGGAACGACGTGGTTCCGGGTAAGGATTACCTCCAGCAGATGCTCGCTTACCGTGAGCAGTATGGCGTATAATTGCAGTCTATCGCAAAAAAGAGCCCGGAATTCCGGGCTCTTTTTGTCTATGCGATTGAAACTGTGCGTCGCTGCCTGCGTTACGGTGACATTGGGGTGACCTTTTGCAGCTCGGTAAAGCCATCTGGGATGCCCGTGCGGCTGCCGACATAGAACCAGTCGCCGTCCTGTGCAACGGTCTCATTGAACATCGAGGTCGTGACCTGATTGCCGTCTGTGGTGGTGTACCTGTCTTCGTCCTTGATATAGTCGTCCCACGCCTGGAACACACGCTCCTGCGTGCTTGTGTCATCGGAGGAAACCGGCGTTCCGCTCGAACTGTACTCCCTTGCGGTGGCTTCAATATTGGCATCTTTTCGTGCCTCCAGGATCATATTGGCGATCCGGTTGGCAACATAGGAATTTGCAGAGTAGAATGCTGCGGTGAAATACCCATTGGCAGCGATCATCTCATAATCGCTGTAATACTGGTCGAAGGCTGCCTTGTCTGATGCCTCGAAGGACACGGTATTGAGTACACACCAGTTGACATCCTGAACCGTGGAGATCACTACCTGATAGTAGGTCTCGAATGCTGCAACTGCACAGCTATACTCGCCGTAGCTGTCGCCGATCTTGTATTGCTGCCGTGCCATTGTGCCTTCCGAACCGACCGGATAGGTCGTATAGCCATACTGAGCACCGAGGCTGTTGACACCCTGAATAAAGATATCCAGCTCCGCTGCAGCGTACTGTTCTACGATCTCCTGCTCCTCAGCCGGGATCTCAATCTTCTTTACAAGCTCTGCACTCTGGGTCATCGTCTGCACACTGTAATCAATGTAGGATTCGGCGTTCATGTAGGGGACATAGGTCGTGTAGTCAGAATAATCCACACCGGTATTATGCATATTCGACTGCTTGTATGCCTGTGCGGAGGAGATCTGAACGACCGCCTTGCCGTCCGGGCTTACGAACTGAACGAATTCCTGACCGGGATACACGCTGACGTTGTTCCAGTTGCTTGCGATCTGTACCGTCCAGCCTTCCGGGAGGATGCCTTCATAAGCGACTACGCCGATCGTCGGATCCGTGAGGGCGATCTTCTGGTAGATCTTGCCGTCGGTCACGGCAGGCGGGGCATCGGTGGGTGTTTCGGGCGGGTCAGGCTCGGTGGGAGTATCGGGTTCTGTGGGCTGCTCCGGAATGGGCGGCAGACTGCCTTCGAGCAGGATTCGTTTGGTAAGACCAAGGTCGAAAATATCAACGTCCCCATCATCGTTGACATCCGCATTCCAGGGTGCCAGGATCGTGATATTGTCATGCCCGTGCAGATAGCCCTGCATCACGATCACATCGATCACGGAAACCTCGCCGTCATCGTTCACATCGCCCGGAATCAGATCGTCAATGATCTGCAGATCATCACCGTCCCAGTCATCCTCTGCGGCTGCATTTTGCAGCGGCAGCATTGTCAGAGAGAGAACAGCGGCGGTCAGCGAATACAGGAATCTGTGACGCTTGTGTATAGCATTTGCATTTTTCATAGGATGACCTCCTTTGTACTATCAGTTGAATTTCACACTATTTATATTGTTCGTAGATACAGTCTGTATAATATCATCTGCTTTCATTGTAGCACATTTCTCTGGTGAAGTCAAGCGTTTTTGTGCCGGATATATAGAAAAAACACCGATTATTCAAGAATTTACAGTTTGTTCATAGGATTCCTGCCGGGGAGTATGCTATAATGAGAAAAATGCGCAAAGGAGGTGCCTGTCATGCACAAGACCGACGCCAGAACACTCCTCTCATCACGCAACGGCATGAACATCTACCGTGGTTGTCAGCATGGGTGTATCTACTGCGACAGCCGCAGCAAATGCTACCAGTTCACGCATGATTTCGAGGATATCGAGGTCAAGCAGAATGCTCCGGAGCTTCTCGGACGGGCGCTGCGTTCCAAACGAAAACGCTGCATGATCGGTACCGGTTCCATGAGTGACCCCTATATGCCGCTGGAACAGGACGTTCAGCTCATGCGGCAATGCCTGGAGCTGATCGACCGCCATGCCTTCGGGGCGACGGTCATCACCAAATCCGACCTCGTCCTGCGTGATCTCGACTTGTACCGGAGCATCCACGAGCAGGCAAAAGCGGTCGTACAGATGACGCTCACGACCTATGACGAAGCACTCTGCCGTATCCTCGAACCCCATGTCTGTACGACAGGACGGCGGTTTGAGGTGCTGTGCAGGCTGCGTGACAACGGCATTCCCACCGTTGTCTGGCTCACACCCATCCTGCCGTTTCTCAATGACACCCGTGAAAACCTCGCCGGTATCCTGAAATACTGCATCCAGGCAGGTGTTAAGGGGATCATCTGCTTCGGCATGGGACTGACCTTGCGGGATGGGAACAGAGAATACTTCTATGCGGCACTTGACCGGCACTTTCCGGGATTGAAGCAGCGGTATCAGCAGACGTTTGGCAGCGCCTATGTCCTGGAAAGCCCGAACAACGATGCACTGATGCGGCTGTTTCATGCGGTTTGCGAGAAGTATGGGATCATGCATGACAACGAGCAGATCTTTGCGTATTTGCAGGAGCTGCCGGAACGCTATGAGCAGATGACGCTGTTTTGAAAGGAGTATTATGGACAAGATCAGAAAGCATTTTATTTTTCATGGAGAGGTGCAGGGAGTGGGGTTCCGCTGGAACGCCATGCACATTGCACGGAAATACGGTGTCAGCGGCTGGGCTCGCAATCTCTATGACGGCACCGTTGAGATGGAAGCCGAGGGCACACCGCTTGACATTGCCACCCTCGTGGACGAGCTCAAAGCCGGACGCTGGACTTATGTCGAGCAGATCGATGAGAAAACGCTCCCCGTACAGGGTGGATATGGCTTTGAAATACGGTAAGCAATCACCTGCGTTCTGCATTCCCGGAGCGCAGGCGATTTTTTCAGAATGCGAAAAAATTTACAAATTACTGTGGTATTGTTCTCGGAACTGTGGTATAATGGTAAGGCATTGATAGTTTCATCAGACTATTTTGACATAAATTTTCACACAGAAGTCCAAATAGAAAGGAAGATACAATATGAAACTTACCCCCATTCTGACTGCCGCAGCGATGATGCTTTGTACAGCTCTCACACCGCTTGCTTCTGTCACGCCGCTTGCTGTTTCTGTGCAGGCAGAGGAGACGACAGAGAACGTACAGTCTGAGACTGTCAGCGGCATTACCTACGAATTTACCAATGTTGACGGCATGGCGTACATCACGAAAATTTCCGGTTTTACCGGGAGCATTTTCGTGCCGGACAAGCTCGGCGGAATGCCCGTCGGCTACATCGGCGACCTCGCCACCGAGGAAGACCTCCCCTATGGAGCGACTTACACGGTCGTGCCGGAGGTCAGACTGCCGGATTCGCTCATTGCCATCGGTGATCATGCATTCCGGTATCACAGCATCGAGAAGGTCACATTTCCGGCATCCCTGCGCTATATCGGGCAGATGGCATTCCAGAAGAACAAGCTGACCTCCGTCACCCTTCCGGACAGCATCGAGCATTTAGGGCACGCTGCCTTCATGGACAATCCGGATCTTGCCAAGGCAAATCTCCCGGCATCTCTGACCTACTGCGGCTGGGAGATCTTCAAAAACTGCACAGCATTGTCCGAGGTATCCATCCCGAAGGACATCAAGGCGATGGGACAGGAGCTCTTTGACCAGTGCCCGAATCTGAAGACCGCCTATCTCCCGGCACACCTCGAACAGGCAGGGGAGGGGCTGTATGCCGGATGCAGAGGCATCACCAAGGTCGTCATTGAGGACGGTGCTGAGTACATTCCGCCGAAATTCTGCCCAAACAAATCCCTCACACAGCTTAGCATCCCGGATTCTGTCACGCAGATCGGCGAGCGTGCATTTGCAGGCAGTGCGGTCACGGAGGTGACACTCCCCAAAAAGCTCGAATATCTCGGTGACCACGCCTTTGAGGGCTGCGAAAAGCTGACGGCGGTGGATATCCCGGATACGGTTCAATATATCGGCGATGCGGCGTTCAAGGACTGCTACTTTCTGGAGAGCGTCACCGGCATGAAAAACACGGTTTACATCGGCTATGAGGCGTTTTCCTCGACAGCATTCGAGAAAACGCTGCCCGATACGGCAGTGCTTGGCGACGGTGTGCTCTACCGTTATCTGCACAAATCCGATTCACCGAAGGAAGTCAAGCTCCCAGCCGGTATCCGTTATGTATCGCCGTATGCGCTGACACAGGGGTATTACTGCAACCAGATCGAGAAGGTCACCTTTGCAGACGGATTGCTCTGCCTGTACGATCATGCGCTCGACACCGCCTACACGCCCGACAAGATGGAGAAGCTGACGACTGTCGTGCTCCCGGAGAGCGTGGAATCCATCGGTGAACGTGCCTTTGCGGCGTGTCCTCTGCTCGAAAACCTGAATATCCCTGACAGCGTTACCTACATCGGACGGGATGCGCTGAAGGATACGGCTTTTTACAAGAATCAGACCGGCTATCTCGTTGTGGGTGACGGCATCCTCTACGATTACTGCGGCAGCGAAACCGTGCTTACCGTGCCGGACGGGGTGAAAACACTGTCGTCGAGCGCCTTCAATTTCAACATGAAGGTCACCTCCCTGACCCTCCCCGGTTCGCTCGTGTACATTGACGATTACGCCTGCACCGGCATGACCAAGCTCGAAAAGCTCGTCATTCCGGACTCCGTGCGGTACATTGGCACCTACGCCTTCCATAACCCTGCATCGCTGACCGACCTCACACTTGGCAATGGCGTGGAGTACATCATGGATTATGCCTTTGCGCCGGGGCAGAACAGCACCTATCCGCTGGAGGGCGTTGTCCTGCCGTCCAGTCTGCGGTATATTGACCGTTCCTTTGGCGTGATCGAGTACTCACAGGGGTATCACTACAAGCCTGATTATGTGTACAAGATCATAGACGGCTTCACGATCACTGCTGAATGGGGCAGCGTGGGTGCTGACTATGCCGAGGCGTATGACCTGCCGCTGCATCTGCTGGCGGACAAGGCGGCAAAGCCCGGTGACATCAACCAGGATGGCAGCATCGACGGCAAGGATGTCCGCCTGCTCCAGGATATGCTCCACGGGAAAGCGTCATTCAATGCGACCCAATGCACCCTTGCCGACGTCAACGCTGATGCACAGATCGATATTTTTGATCTGTCTGTCCTCAAACAAATGGCGAAATAACAGAACTTTCACATCCCTGCAATGCTCGCAAGCATTGCGGGGATGTTCTTGCATCTATACAAGAAATATGGTATGATTATAAAAAAATCCTGAAAAGATGAAACACTTCATGCATTTTGGGGGATTAGTATATATGAAAGCACAATAGCGCTACTATGTTTTCAAGATGAGGTGAACCGACATGACGGAGCAGGAGATCCGGCAGGCTGTCAGCCGTTCACAAAAACAGGGATTCCGGGTATTGTTTCAGGAGTTTTACCCCTTTGTCTACCGAATCGTCTGGGAGCAGATCCGGGCAGTTGGTACAAAGGAGGACGCCGAGGAATGCGTCAGTGATATCTTTGCGGAGCTGTTTGAGAAGTTTTCACGCATCGAGGAGGGAAATCTGCAAAGCTGGATCGGGATGCTTGCCAGACGACGGGCGGTCAACGCCTTTCGCCGGCTCACCGGACAAACACAGAGCATTTCCATTGAGGAGGAACTGACGGGCGAGCTTGCATCCGGGGAGCAACTGGAGGATACCTTCATCGAAGCGCAGGCGCATGACCGGCTGATCGCCCATATTCAGGCGCTTGGCTCGCCTGACGCACAGATGATCCTACTCAAATACTTCTACGATTACAACTCCGTGCAGATCGCAGAGCAATTGCACATGAACCCGGTCACAGTGCGTGTCCGCCTGAGTCGGGCGCTCAAGAAACTCCGAAAACGGTTGACAGCCGATGCATTTTTTATGGAATAGAGGTGATCGCATGAAAATCAGTCAAGAGCTTTACAGCCTGCGCTCCACGCAGAGCGAAGCCACTTTGCAGAAGATCGAAGCACTTTGTCCGGTGCCGTTCGGGACGGATGAGCTATTCGAGAAAAGCTATCAGAAATTCGAGGCGTTGACCGGCGCCGTGCCGCATCGTCCGAGGGCACGGTATTATCAGGTGATCGGACTGGCGGCGTGTCTGCTGCTGACGGTGGGAATGGGAGTTGGTGTCTGGGGACGGCAGCAGCCGATTGAACCGGCACCGCAGCAGCAGGGGAG
>CACXGK010000054.1 GCA_902767115.1 uncultured Ruminococcus sp. | reverse complement strand
TGGAGCTGGTAGACGGACTCGAACCCCCGACCTGCTGATTACAAATCAGCTGCTCTACCAACTGAGCTATACCAGCATCCAGTCGCTTGTTCAGGTCTCTCGCCTGACGACTATATTATTATACCACAGGTTTCTGGATTTGTCAAGGGTTTTTTCAAAAAAATTTGAAATTTTTGAAATTTGGCTTTTGGCTGTATTTCGCCGTTTTTGGCACATCTCAAATTTTAAGCCGGATATTTGTGCAAAATTAACAAGGCGCCCGACCTTCTCCACGATGAAATTTTTTCCGTCACTGGTGCCTGGACGCTTGACATTTTTGGAAAAAAAGAGTATCATTATAATAATAGTATTTAATAGATGTACTATCTTTGAGAATTGAATCGATTGTGGAAAGGATGACTTGCTTATGATGAACGAAAGCACAAAGTTTCTGAAAGAGGGACTGACATTTGACGATGTTCTGCTGATCCCGGCAAAATCCGATGTCACCCCGAATATGGTCTCCCTCGGCACCCGCCTCGCAGGCAATATCCACCTGAACACCCCCATCATGACCGCTGCAATGGACACCGTTACGGATTCCCGTATGGCGATCGCAATTGCTCGTGAGGGCGGTATCGGTATCATCCACAAGAATATGTCCATCGAGCAGCAGGCTGACGAGGTGGACAAGGTCAAGCGTTCCGAGAACGGCGTCATCGTTGACCCCTTCTCCCTGACCGAGGACAAGCTCGTGAAGGACGCTGATGAGCTGATGGGCAAGTTCCGCATCTCCGGCGTTCCGATCGTGGACGGCGCTGGCAAGCTCGTTGGTATCATCACCAACCGTGACCTGCGCTTCATGACCGATTTCACCGCAAAGATCGGCGATGTTATGACCAAGGATCACCTCATCACCGCTCCGGTCGGCACCACCCTCTCCCAGGCACAGGAAATCCTGCGCACCCACAAGATCGAGAAGCTCCCGCTCGTTGACGAGAAGGGCTACCTCAAGGGTCTTATCACCATCAAGGATATTGAGAAATCCGTCAAGTTCCCGAATTCCGCCCGTGACGCACGGGGCAGACTGCTCTGCGGCGCCGGCATCGGCATGACCGCCAACATGATGGAGCGTGCCAAGGCGCTCATCGACGCACAGGTTGACGTGCTCGTGCTCGACTCTGCACACGGTCATTCCGCTAACATCATCAATGCCCTCAAGAAGCTCAAGGAAGCTTTCCCGGATACCCCCATCATCGCAGGCAACATCGCAACCGCTGCCGCTGCGGAGGAACTCATCAAGGCTGGTGCTGACTGCCTGAAGGTCGGCATTGGTCCCGGCTCCATCTGCACCACCCGTGTCGTTGCAGGTATCGGTGTGCCGCAGATCACCGCTGTATTTGACGTGGCACAGGTTGCCAAGAAGTACAACATCCCGGTCATTGCCGACGGCGGTATCAAGTACTCCGGCGATATCGTCAAGGCACTGGCTGCCGGTGCTGATGTGGTTATGCTCGGTTCCCTGCTTGCAGGCTGCGAGGAGGCTCCCGGCGAGACCGAGATCTATCAGGGCAGACAGTTCAAGGTATACCGTGGCATGGGCTCTTTGGGCGCTATGGCAAACGGCTCCACCGACAGATACTTCCAGGAGGGCGCAAAGAAGCTCGTTCCGGAGGGTGTTGAGGGTCGTGTACCGTACAAGGGCTCTGTGGCTGACACCATCTTCCAGCTCATCGGCGGCATTCGTGCCGGCATGGGCTACTGCGGCTGCCCGACCATTCCGGATCTCTGGGAAAAGGCACAGTTCGTCCGCATCACCGGTGCAGGTCTCAAGGAGAGCCATCCGCACGATATCTACATCACCAAGGAAGCTCCGAACTATTCCGTTCAGATCTGATCTGGCTTTTGAAATCGCATCCCCCTCTTGCCTTTGGCAGGAGGGGGTTTTTGCGCCGGAGCCGGCGCTGGCAAGACAGCATCCTGTCTCAGCATCGGTCGCTCTTCGCCCGATGAGGGGGCTCTGCCCCCTAAACCCCTGCAAGGGGCTCCTCGCCCCTTGACCCTCGGCAGGGCGGTGACCGCCCTGCACCCGCAAGTATTTCATTGAGATGAATATGCAGATACCCAAACTGCGGGTGCTTCGGCTGCAAGTCGAAGCCGAGGGAGGTTTAGGAGGGGCGAGGCTGTGGTCGCATCCTGGCACAGCACTGCTCGTCTTCGGACAGCATCTAACCTCATCCTCGGTCGCAGCCCCTCCTAAGTCGGCGTCAGCCGACAAAAAACTAAGTTGCTTGCATCTGTAAGCCCGAAAAAGCCCTGTTCCGCAAGGAAACAGGGCTTTTATAAATTTTGCTTATGGGACTATTACCTTTTCAAATAGTTAGAAGTCTTTTTTTTCTTCTTCTCTGCATACATAATGTTATCCGCAACCGTCACGAGCTGGAACAGATTCACGCCGGGTTCGGGAACAGTAATGTGATAGCCAAGAGAAGTGGAAAGGGTATAAGGGAAATCCCGTTCTTTGTTCATTTGTGCCAGCATTGCCTGGATGTTGTCGCCCAGCGCTTTGGCACGTTCCTCGGTATAATCCGCCGCAAAGATGATGAACTCATCACCGCCGAACCGGCAGCAGACCTCACCCTCCGTGCAGGCATTGCGCAGCACCTCCGCCATGGATGCGATGGCAATGTCGCCGGCTTTATGACCGAAATTGTCGTTGATATACTTCAGCCCGTCCATGTCCAGGAACATCAGCATGACCGGGCGATGCTTATCGATGCAGTACTGGTACAAATGCTGCGTGTCGATCCGGAAGCCGTTGCGGTTGTTGATATTCGCAAGGCTGTCCACGGTGTAGAGCTTGTTGAGCTTCTGGGTGACACGGTCCAGGCAGATGATCTTGCGCACGCTTTCAAGCGAATTGGCGATGTCCATGATGCTGCTGTGGAACAAACGGCTTGAAATCGGGAAATCACTGTCCTTGATAACGATAAAGCCCATCGTGCGTTCCCGGAAATGCAACGGTACAAAATAGTAATTCCCCGGCGGATTATCATCATCAAACAGCCCCGGCAGCATCTCGCTGACAGAATAATCCGCCATCGTGAAGAACCTGCCGTCCTTATAGGCAAGCGGCACCATGATCGAGTCGCCGTAGCCTTCCGTGATGAAGTTATTCGGGGAGAGGATGTGCATGAGGTAGTTTTCCTCGGTTTCATCCGCCATGATGCCCTGGTTCCAGCTATCGCACAGGCACAGGTAAAACTCCTTGCACTGGAACTCCGGCACGAACCGGCGCAGCTCCGAGGTGTAGTCCTCCATGCTGTCGCATTCCGCCAGTGCGGACGCCAGACGGCTTGCAAGAGAAACGTCATTCGAGAAGGATTCAAGCACGGAATAGTTGTGCTTCTTGAATTCGAGGGTGTCCATCGGGAGGATCTCATTGCAGCCGCAGCTCTGGGAGAAACAGCAGCGTGTCTCCAGAATCGTGCTGTGAACCTGCTCCTTGCCCTCCAATGCGCCGATGATCTTCTGGCAGGCGAGCATTCCCACCCGTGCCAGCGGACGCTCCACGCTCGTGAGCGCCGGGGCATAGTTCTGCGCATTCCGGGTGTAATCAAAGCCCGATACCGCCACATCCTCCGGCACACGGATGCCCCGCTGGACAAGCGCATTGACCGCTGCAACCGCCATGTTGTCATTGGCGCAGACGATCGCTTCGGGCATTTCGAGGGGGGATGAGAGGAATTTCTGGACTGCCAGCGCACCATCCTTGGACATGAAGTGTCCACGGTAGATGCGTTCTTCCTCCTCCAGGATGCCGTGATCCTTGAGGGCTTTCTTGTACGCACGCAGGCGCTGTACGCTGTCCTCGTTGTTCTCAGGGCCGGAAATATAGTTGATACGGCGGAACCCATGATGAACGATGAAATGCTCCACCATCGAGTACATTGCCGCCTCGTTGTCGATGCCGATGCAGTACATCCCCTCCACATCCTTGTCGATGCAGACAGCCGGGATGCCGGACGCACGCACACGGCTGATGACACGCTCCAGGCAGGTCGCATCCTGGATGGTGTTGATGAGCAGGATCACACCGTCAAACCGTTTCAGGTTGGCAAGCGAGAAGATATTGTACTCACCGATGTCGTGGCTGATGTCACTGCCGATATTACCGAACGCCACAAAATGCTCCAGCGTTACACGATTTGCGAACGCATACTGACGGATACCGCTGAGGATGCCGCTCTGGTATTCCTCATCGAGTGTGGATACGATTATGGCGATATGAATCGGTTTCTCATGCATAGCGTTCGCCCCCCATCTTTTGCAGCAGATGTGCAATTACATTTTGTAATATAATACTAAATAATTATACCATAAAATCATAAACTTTGCAATGCTTTTTTATGTCCTTTTCATGAACGAACAGCACTGCCGGCTTCAAAGCGGCAGTGCTGCGCTGTTTTGCGACTTATACGTTTTTGAATACTATTTGTAATATTAAACAAGCTTATTACCGCACTGCGCACAGAATACAGAATCCGCCGGAGCCTTGGCGCCGCAGTTGGTGCAGAAGCGGGGTGCATTCGGGTCAACGGGTGCAGCCGGAGCATCCTTGACGGGCTCAGCCGGTGCTGCATTCTCAGCCGGTGCATCAGCCTGGGCTGCCGGGGCAGCATCCACGGTCTCTGTATCGGTGTTGGAAGCCTCCGAAACCGGTACGGACTGCACATCCGCAGCGGTCTGTTCGGGTGCCAGAGCTGCCGCAGCACCGGTCGGGTACTGGGGGGTGAGCTTCTGACCGCAGTTTGCGCAGAAGATCTGGGTGGTCTCATAGGTCTGACCGCACTGCATACAAACCATTGCGGTCGGATGGACACGGGGCTCTACGGTCTTGTTGCCCTCCGGGATCGGAACGAGCTCAGGACGGCGATTCTGCACCTCCTGGATCTCCTCCTCAAGAGACTCAATATGACGCATGGAGGTCAGGATCGAATCGACCTGCTCGAAGAAATCGCAGCCGGGATCGTTGTTGAACTTCTCATAGTAGAGCTGTCCGATCTCTGCATATTTCTGCTGAATGCTGCGCTTTTCGTTGTTGATCTCACGCTTGAGGGAGTTGGTGTCGCTGAAATTACGGGCACTCATAGACACGGTTCTGCCGGCATTGGTCAGATTCGCACCGAGTTTATCAAAAAATTCCATATGTGTTACCTCCTTGTGTTTCTCTTATGGGTTCGGATACTACCCCTATAGTATAGCATAGTTTTTACTAAAATGCAAGAGGTTGGGGGAAGTTTTTTTGTTGGCAGATCAATCCAGCGCAAACCGGTACGGCAGCAGATCCGCCAGGGTGTACACCCGGTCGGCAAGGATGACCTCGAAATCATCGCCGCAGAATTCCGCCATCACCTGCCGGCACGCACCGCACGGATAGCAGGGCTGCTCCGGGGGCATTCCCTCCTCGCCGCCGGCAATGGCGATCGCTGCAAAATCCCCTTTGCGATAGCCGTCCGCAGCCGCCTTGCAAAAGGCAGTGCGCTCGGCGCAGATCCCCAACGAATATGAGGCATTCTCGACATTGCAGCCGGTGTAGATCGTGCCGTCCTTGCAAAGGAGCGCTGCACCGACGGCAAATCTGGAATACCGGCAATAGGCATTTTTCCGGGCAGACCGGGCTGCCAGGATGAGTTCATCGTACTTTTCCGCAGGTAAGATCAGTTCGTCATGCATTGGCATTTCCACCTTTCTGGATATTTCGTTTGGTCGCAAGCGACTTACGTTCCTCATTGAACCGGATGCAGAAGCCGCAGATGATCAGCACCGCCATTACAATTTCACAGCCCCAGCCGATCTGGATCCAGAGGTCAGGGCGCATCCCCAGGAACAGGTCATCCAGCCGCTTGGTCTCCGACGCCATCCACAGCAGCATCGCCGCTGCCGGTATCACAAAAGCCGGCAGCACGGTAGACCACTTCGGCATTTGTGCAGGACGGTACAGGCGCACGGGCTCATCCGGGACAAAATCGGTCAGGCGGTTTTCCTCTGCCGCCGGGGAGGTCTTGAAGGTGATGTAGGCGTCCTTCTCAATATAACGGCTGCGGTAGCGGGCAAGCAGGCAGTAATCCCCGATCCGCAAGGTCAGGCTGCGCAGACCGCTGACCTGCTGCTGGTGGTTGTTGAACGTGACAAAATAGGTGTTGACCTTCTTGTATCTGTGTTCCTCGGAATCCCAGCGCTGCTCGGTCTTGGTCTCAAACTCCGTGACCATGCCGCCGTACACATCAAACCGGAATGTCAGCGTTTGCAGCAGGCGCCGGAAAAATTTGAGGAAGAACTGCAACGGAAGCAGCCCCACGGCAAGGCAGAATGCACCCTGCAGCGTGTGCGCCTTGGCAAACTGCCCGACGGCATAATACACGCACATCCCGGTGAACGCACCGGAGAGCGCCGAGTAGAAAAGCTGTAGAAGCAGAAGCCAGGGGAATAGCTGTAGTTTATAGCGGTTCGGCATATCGTCCAGCCCACGCCGGTGGGTGTGGCGCACCTCCTTGATGCGCTTTTCCTCTGCCTTTTCTTTTTCTCTTAAATGACTGAAAATACCCATGAAATGCCCTTTCCGTTTGGAATAGAAAAAGGGATGCCAACTCCTGTGGCATCCCTCTGTATCGTATCGCTTATTTCGAGATCAGTGCGAGGGTATCTCTTGCAATGAGGAGCTCCTCATTGGTCGGAACGACCCAAACCTCTACCTTGGAGTCAGACTGGGAGATCTTGCAGAGCTTGCCGTGGATGCCTGCATTGGCAACGGTGTCGATCTTGATGCCCAGAATATCCATATCAGAGCAAACCTGCTCACGAACGTCCGGTGCGTTCTCACCGATACCGCCGGTGAACAGTACTGCGTCCAGACCATTCATCGCTGCTGCAAAGCCGCCGATGTACTTCTTGATCTGGTAAACCAGCATATCCTTGGAGAGCTGTGCTCTCTTGTCGCCCTTGTCAGCGGCAGCGGATACGTCACGGTTGTCGGAGCCGACGCCGGAAACGCCCAGGAAGCCGGACTTCTTGTTCATGTAGTCGCTCATTTCAGCCGGTGTGAAGCCGTGCTTCTCCATGACAAAGGTCACAGCAGACGGGTCAACGCTGCCGGTACGGGTGCCCATCAGAACGCCGTCCAGAGGTGTGAAGCCCATGGTGGTGTCAACAGACTTGCCGCCGTCAATGGCAGTGAT
>CACXGK010000053.1 GCA_902767115.1 uncultured Ruminococcus sp. | reverse complement strand
TTTTTGCAAAAAAGTGCCCCTTCTTTCGCCTTGAAATGCTTTTCCTGCCGCCTGTAGGCGGCAAAACAGACTTTATCGACAAGCTGAACCCCTCTCTTACCATTTGGTAAAAGAGGGGTTTTCGCTTATAGTTGCGATTTTTTGCGCACCACGCACTCTGTCACGCCTGTGAGGACAAGCTCCTGGTTCTGGTTGTAGACCCGGAGCGTCAGCTCGGCAAGTCCGTTGCGGGGGCTGCGGTCGGTCAGGTTTGTGATCTCTGCCACGCCCGTCAGGACGTCCTCTGCAAAGACCGGTTTGCTCCATTCGATCCTCTGCGAGGTGCCGGCAAGGAGCTGCTCACCGAAGAAGTCCTGCTCCAGATACTTTGCCCAGACCAGCAGGAAGCTCAGCATTCCCGGCGCCAGCAATTGCCCGAAATGCGTTGCTTTCGCATAGTCCTCATCCGTGTGCAGCGGCACGTTGTCGTACTGCTGTGAGAAGGCGAGCATCTCCTGCCTGGAAACGGCTGCCGGGGCGGTCTGTACCTGCATCCCCTTGCGTAATTCGTCAAAATACATGGTGTGTTCCTCCTGACCAAATGTCTGTTTAAGATGCCTTTATTATACCACATTTCCTGGCGATTTGCAAGGGAAAGTTGTCACGGTGCCTTGTAGAAATCGACCTTGGTGATGATGGTCTCGCCCTCCTTGTCGTACAGATTGAGGGTGGCGGCGAGGACGTCGTCATCGGCTTTCTCATAGTCCTGTCTCAATGCGGAGAGCGCTGCATCCGGGTCGTCACCGAGGACGTCAAACAGCTCAGTTTTTTTCGCATATGCCGTACCCGAAGGTCCGCCGAACTCAATGAGGTCAGGGAGCTGGTCGTATGTGCTGCGGTCCATGTGAACGCTGCCGGCGCCGGCATAGGTCTCACCGTGGCTGTTGACGCCGCAGCGGTTCCAGAACGACGGGTAGTCTGTTTCATTCGCTGCAGTGTCCGCTTCCTCGGCGGTCGCTTCCTCGGCGGCAGCCTCCGCACCATCCTGCTCGGCGGCGGCTTCTACAGCCGATCGGATCTCGCTGACCTCAGCGTCTGTGCAGCCCCAGGTGTTCAGTCTGACACGGTATTCTCCGAAATCCAGCACGTCCTCCTGCACCTCCAGGTCAACATTCTCCGGAATGAGGTCGGCAGGTGCGGTCGTGTAACAAAGATTGACGTATTTTTCGGGTTGCTGGTATTCGATGCCAAGCATGGGGAATTCGTCAGGAATGCGCACCACTCTGCCCTCGCCAAACCCGACACGGGGAATCCCGACGAGCTCCTCGGCTTGCAGGATCTTACCGACCCACATGGGATCGATCTCCTCGATGCTCTCCGGATAGGTGTCATACAGGAAATCCGGCTCGATCGTTCTCTTTCCCTGCGGCACGTAGAGCGCAATGGTCTCGGTGTCTGTCGGGACGAGCTTTACATCGTCGAGCACCTTCCGGATGTCCTCATCGGTGACGTTGTTGTAAAACAGATGGAGCACGTAGGGTGTGCCATAAAAATGCATCCAGACCTCATCCCAGCCCTGTCCGTTGTGATGGATCCACATTTCGTGTTCGCTGTTTTCGACTGTCGCATCCAGCATACGGTTGCCTTCCTCGTACAGCATTTCCTCTGTAAACTGCGCAAATGCCATATCCGAGGGGAGCCGTACAAATTCCGGCGTGATGCCACGGTCTGTCCTGACAGCAGAGTCGTCGTGGATCTTGCCATCGTACTCGTCATTTTCGTGCAGGTACATCCCCTCCGGCAGATAGCCGAACTCGATCATCATGGGGCTCTCATCACGGGGTTCAGCGGCAGGACCTTCTGCTTCGCTGCTCTCCTCGGTCGTATCCACAGCCATGCTCTCTGCCACTTCCATCTCATTGACGGCAGCAGCCGGTGTGAGGGAGCTTTCGGGCTGGGTGGGTACCTTATTTTGCTGCAAATGCCAGATCAGTCCCACGGGGACAGCGGCAACCATCAGGGCAGCAGCCGTCGCAATTGCCAGCCCCGGCTGGAACGTCATGCGTTTCTGTTCTTTCATAGTGACCATCCTTTCCAGTTCGAGCCGCTTGGCACGGTATGCAGGGGAAAAGGGTGGTTCCGGGGCATCCTTGGAGAATGCGTCCTCCACGATGCGGTTCCATTCTTCATTTGTGAAGTTCGGTTTCATGGTATTCCTCTCCCTTCTGGTAGTGTGCCATCATGCGTTTTCGGGCTCGTTCATAGCGCTTGCGGACGGCAGCCTCGGTCATGCCAAGCCGGTCAGCGATGCTCGTAAAGCTGATGCCGTCACGTCCATGCCAGACCACGATCTGCCGGTCGTCCTCGTGCAGGATCCCAAGCAAGGATGCGAGGGTTTCGAGCAGACTGCGGTGTTCGATGCGCTGTTCAATGCTGTTGTTCCGGTCGGGGATGGCGTTGTGCGCATCCTCTAAGGGGGACAGGCGTTCGGCTTCACGCTGGTTTTTGCGGTATTGCGAGAATGCCGTGCTGCGTATCGTGCGGATCATGTAAGCCTTGGTCTGCGGCGCATTCGGCGCACCAAGCCGGCGGATATGCCGGATCACCCGGCAGAAAGCCTCGGAAACGGCATCCTCCGCCTGTCCGTGATCGTGCAGGACAGCCAACGCAATGCGATACAGCGGCTTTTCGTAAAGCCGGTACAGCTCTGTCAGTTTTTCCTGGTCTGTCATACCCTCACCTCCTTTTTTGCTGTTACTGGAACGTTCCATATAGTATAACGCTCTGCCCCTTTGAAATGGGACAGGTTTTTGAATTTTTTTGAAAAAAGAGAATCGTTTCCGCAATCGAAACGATTCTCTTTTGCAGTTATGTGGGAGACTGCGCCATTTGCTTTTCAGGTGCCTTTTCCCGGTAGAGGTAGGATGCCCCGACCAGCACAGCAATGCCGCACAGGATTTGCAGCGGAAAAAGCAGCAGGGCGGATGCCGGGATGAGAAATGCCAGAATCGCAATCGCAGCCGCCGGCGGCAGCATCAGCTTCAAGCCCTGCATGATGCCGAAAACGGAGAGCATCGTCAGGATCGCCGCCACGAAAGACGGGAGTGCGAGCTGCACACACAGCAGATACCGCAGGCAGGCGCCGGATGCGGCACAGAGGGTGAGCAGCGAAATGACGGCAGCGGGACGTTTGCGGGAAACAGCGTCCGGCTTCCAGAATTCCGTGAATGCGACCAGCAGCGGCGGTGCGGCAGCAAACCGGAAACCGCATCGAAGCGCCGCAAAGATCACCACACTTGCGATCAGCCAGCGCAAAACGGCTTGCAAGCAGGCGTTTGGCGTGGGGGAGGGGAGCTTTTCAAACGGCACACGCTCCCTGATGCCGCAGCGGATGAGTATTTCCCGTACCAGCAGGACGGAGGCTGTGAGAATGCACGCTGCGATGGGGTAAATGATGGATCTCGTTTGCAGCATGACCGGGAGCACCGCTGCCGAGAGCATCGGCGCAAAGCTCGTCCGGGACAGCAGAAATACCACGGATGCCAGCAGGTATGCCGCACTCATCTGCACCCATACCGCCCCCGGCATCCAGAGCACGATGCACAGCCCCAGAACCGCACAAACAGCGATCGCCGCAAAGGTGTGCAGGGCATCGGTGCGCCATGCAAGCTTTGGATGCAGGATGGCGCCGGTGGCAATGGCAGCTACCTCCGGGAACAGGATCTCCGGATTCTGGAAATGATCCGCTGCCCAGACCATGCCGCCAATGAGCAGCGAGGTGCAGAGCAGAGGGATGATGGTTTTTCGCAATGACAAAATAGGTACACACTCCTGCGTAAAAAGTGCCTGTGTCTGTTTCACAGACCAGTCTCTATTATAGCACGGCTGGATGGAAAAAGCAAGGGGATGCTCTGTGATGGTCTTCGGACACACTCCACAAAAAATCTCCATCCCGAAAGGGATGGAGACAGCTTGTTGATAAGATCTTTTCGGGGGTGAGCGCTTCGTGAGCTGCCCCCAAAACCAATGCCAGTAACTAAATGGCATTCAAAAATGCGGGTGCAGGGCTGCAAGCTGAAGTTGTTAGCCTTGCACCCGCTGTTTGGCAGTTGCTTGCCACCTGCAAGTGGTAGCTTAACAGAAATCCCGGATCGTGACGTTCTCGGCGCCGGAGCCAATGGCAGCGGCGTATTGCAGGATCACAGCGGCATCGGTGGCGTTGATGGCGCCGTCCGCATTGACGTCAGCGGCAATGCGTTGTGTGTCAGTCAGTCCGGCATCCATGCCGGCACCGATCTTTGCAGCGGCGATCAAAACCTCTGCGGCATCGCCGGCGTTGACAGAGCCGTTTTCGTCCACGTCACCCAGGGCGGCAGACGGTGCGCCGCTTGGATTCGTCAGATCGACTTGGTGCTGCTCGAAATCCGTTCCCTTAGCCGTGAGGGGATCGACAGTGTAGCCCTCCACAGTCGTCTCGTACTCCTCATCATCGTATTTCCGTATAAAGATGGAAACCGTGCCGTTGCCGGCGAGCAGGCACTCTGCTACATCAGCCGTTTCGCCGGTCGTTGCTTCGTAGTACTGCATTGCCAGCTCTTGCAGCGCACTGTAATTGTAATACTGGAATGTCTGCGAATTCTGATCTCCGATATAGGTCATGATCTCGCTTTCGCCTTCCTCCCGCAGCGCCTCGTAGGAAATGGGCGAGAGCTGGCGGACATCGAATACGTCAGAGGTTTTACTGCCGTCATACTTGAAATTCGGCCCCACGCCTTCGATTGAGAACTGGAACGCCTTGGACGGTTCGTCCTCCATCAGGAACAGCACACCGGTATCCTTGGTGTCAAAGACGTAGTAACGCAGGGAATTCTCGCTTTTGGCAGCCCAGACACCCGGCTGGAAGCCTGCAAATCCCATTTCCGCTTCCGTGATGACGGTCGTATTGAAGGCACGATCCATCACGCTGATCGTGTAGTCATGGAGATCTGTGATGTCGTAGCGGATCACGGCATTGCCGTTGGCGTCCGTTTCCGGAAGGAGGAGGTCTGCAAAGCCGTATTCGTACAGGGTCTGCATATCCGCAGAGGACTGGTCATTGCAGAAATAGCGCAGCATACCGGTATCCCAGGGCTGATACGTATTTTCATCCTCCGGAGCTGAATAGTCAACGATCTGGTTGTTAGCGATCTGCAAAGCGCTGTAAAGGTCGCTGCCGGTAAAGGTCTTGCTGTCCGAACCAACGGCATGACCGGTGCCGTTTCCGAGGATGTAAACGCCGTCAAGCGAAGCGTCCTCGATGGTGAGGTTCAGGATGGTCCTGCCGTCCTCCTGTGTGACCTCCTCCGTCACCTCTGGATTGGTTTTGTCCACAACGAACGGGATGCGCAGCTCCTGCGGCTGCAGGGAAGCAGCCGGATAGCAGATGTAGCCGGTCAGCACGCCGGTATAGGCGCCCTCTGCCAGTGTTTCCAGATCGATATCCGGCCACCAGTAGTTGGTCTTATAGGCATCAGTATAGGCTTCCAGGCTGTCTCCGACGAGCTTGCCGTTTGCATCATAAATGTAGATGCCGCCGATCATGGCTTCACGCAGCAGATCGACACGGCGTTCGAGAAGATCGGTGATGCCGTTGCCATCGGGAGAGATGTAGACCATGTCCGTTTTCGGGACGTCAAATCCATTGCCGGAGGTCTCATCAGTGTAGTAGTAATTCAGGATGTCGCTCATACGCTGGTAGTTATCTGCCGTGCTGAGCTGGTCGGCTGGAATGCGGTCGATGTAGCCGAGTGCCGCCTGGATCTCCGCAGCGATCTGGGCATCGCCGTGGTATGCCTGGCTGCCGACGTACTGGATGTTCCCATCCTGAAATTCATCCTGCATCACATCAAAGATCGGAACGGCAGCCCAGTCGCCGTAGAAGCCGAGCAGGGGAATGGAAATATCGCAGCAGTTCGCAGCGCCTTCGAGCAGGAGATAGCCGTCGATGTAGAAACCGTTGGGGAAATGCGTCTGGATCTCCGCAAGCTGTGCAGGGTCAAGAGCTGCGGTGATCGCTTCCGTGCGGCTCTCGCCGGCGGCTACGTGCAGGAGGGCGGACACATCTGCCTCGCAGGTGAGTGCCTGCGTTCCTGCCACCACTTCTGTCGCATAGCCCTCCTCCGTCTTGCAGTCATCTGTTGTCAGCACCAGCCGTGCGGATGTGAACTGCACATCCTCATCGCTGAGATTCTGGATGTTCACATGGAAGGACAGGGTGTCCGTCAGCTTGTCGTACAGCTCGATTTTGGCAGCACCGTCCGGTCCTGTCAGGAGAACCGTATCACGGATCGCAGCGTCGAGATCGACGACGCCTGCGCCCTGCTGACGGGGGGACAGGTACAAGCCGTTTTCGTCCGTATAGAGCTTGGCAGAATTCATCAGAAGGTTGCGCAGAAAGGCAGCCTGCCCCTGCTCCGGGAGCTTTCCGGCGTCAGACAGGTATTTTTTGAGTGCAGCTGTTGCACCGGAAACGTAGGGCGTTGCCATCGAGGTACCGGACATATCAGAGAACTCGCCGTCATAGGCAGCAGAGACCACATCACCGCCGATGCCGGTGATATCGGGCTTGAGCTTGAGCTGCTCGCTGACGCCCCACGAGCTGAAGGAGCTGATCTGTGGGGGATTGCTGACGATGTCGTAATCATCTTCGTGGACGATGATATACTGCTCCTCTGCGTTTTTCAGAAGCTCACCGCTGGAGTGGGAGATCGCAATGGCAGGAAAATCTACGACGTTATCCATGATAAACAGATCCGTGTCGTGCTTATCTGCCACGATCATGCCAATGGCACCGGCTTCCTGCGCATTTTTCATCATCACATCGAAGCTCACCTCGCCACGGTCGATGAGAGCAAGCTTACCTGTGAGATCCTTGCCCTCAAAATCCTCCGGGAATCCCTTGCCGCAATATTCGTAGAAAAGCTTGGTTTCGCCGAGTACCGCAGCAAAATCCCTTTCGAGACTGTTCTCGTATTCGATTGCAGTCCCGGCGTCCCCAAGGCGAAGGCATTTTGCGGTCTTGATGGCATTTTCCGCAGAAGCCACGCTCAGTGCCGTCGGGAAAATGGCGGGCTCCTCAACGGTTCCGTAGTCGATATTCCGGGTGAGGTTGTAATTGCCATCCTCATTGATGCGGCGTGCCTCATTGCCGGCTGCGGCACACATGACGATGCCGGCGTTCTCAATGGCATTCACGGCATCGGCATACGGAGAAAACTCCAGGTTCTGATCCGGACTGCCAAGACTCAGGTTGATGACATCGGGCTTGAATTTGACAGAGTCCTCAAGAGATGCGAGCAGGACATCATCGGTTACGACGTATCCCCCCTCCTCCTCCAGATAATCAAAGACCTTCAGAAAGACGATCTGTGCGTCCCTTGCCAGACCGCTGATGGTCTCACCGTCACTGGTCGTGACCGCATTGCCGGCAGCGATGCCGCAGACATGGGTGCCGTGGTAGACATCGGGATTTGCCATATCGTAGGGGGTGCCGTCTGAGGAGTAGTCGAAGGCAAAGGGGACCTTGGAACTGCGGTAAGCACTGGAGGCATTGACCTTGGTGCTGAGCTTGCCGGCGATGCTTTGAATGTCGGCTTTGCTGAGCTTATTCGCCTTGTCATCGATCGCCGCAAACATGGGGTGTGTCAGATCAAGCTCCGTATCGATGACGCAGATGACCTCGCCCTCGCCATAGCTGCCGGTGGCGTCATAGAATGCGCCTGCATTGCTGATCGGCAAGGCATTGTGAAGGCTTGGGGTCGGTGCCTGATACGTGGACACCGGTGTGACCCGTTCGATCTGCGGCAGCGACTGCGCCTGCACGATCAGCCCTTTGGGCAGCTTGCAGGAAAAGCCGTTAGCAACCATGTCATAGTGGTATTCGACTTCGAGCGCCGGATAGAGGGAGCGCAGGGCAGCTTCTGCTTCCGCCTGCTGCCGGGACAGTGCGTCCTGCAAGGTCTGTGCTTCGGGGGAATCGACGAAGTCAGTGCCCTGACCGGCAGCCGTATCTGTGGCGAGAACGGCATCGCCCGGAAGGGTCACGATGACCGGAACGATCGCCTGCATATCGCCAGAGCCCTCAGCGATCGGCTGTGCAGCACCGGGAAATGTGAAGCCGGCGGATGCCGGAACAGACCCCAGCATCGCCGTGCAGCCGATTGCAGCCGCAGCGAACAGCGTAGTCAGCCGGTTGTGATGATGTTGTTTCATGTCAGGTAGTGTCCTTTCTTTGAAAATACCGCCCTTCCCGAAGGGTCAGGGCGGCTGTGATTTATAGTGAGTTCAGTTTCTTTTGCAGTTCGATCATGTGGTTACGGCAGGCAGTGATCTCACCGGTGTACTTGTTGAACCATTCTACATCACGTTCGTCCGGTGTCTCCTGCAGCAATACCGCCTGTACAAGAGCCGACTGCGAACGGGAGCGTTTTCGCTCGATCTCCTGGATGGTTTGCATACAGAGCTTGATCTCCCGTTTGAGTTTTCGTTTTTCATTCCAGTTTGCCATATGTATTTCCTCCCATCAGTGACCTTGTTTATCAATGCTATCGATCAGCGCTTCGGCTTCCTCGTATCCCTGATCGAGGTGCTTGAGGATGTCGTCGGTAGCTGTATACAGGGCATTCAGATTTTCTTCCTGCTGCATCTGCTCCGGGTATTTGAGCAGGATGGTGTATAGCTCATTGACAATGATCTGCTTGTCGTCGAAATTGTTGATGAGGAATGCAAATTCCCGTGCGTTGCTCATATCCATTGCCAGGCGCATATACCGCATTTCGTAGTCACCCTCGGCATTGAGGTAGGATTCGATATCCTCCTGCACACGCACGAGATTGGCTTCGTAGCGTGTCTGGTAGGTTTCCTGCACACGCTGGTGCTCGTCTGCATACAATCCGATAAAGACGAGCAGTGTGACAAATGTCACGCTAAACAGGACGATCGCTGTGACCATCCTTTGCTTCATCAAGTGTTCCTGTGTCATGCTGATCCTCCTGCTCAGTCGGAAGTCCCTCGGCTTCGAGCCTTGCAACCTCACGTTCAATGGCTTCCCGCATACTTGCCTCCTGTTCTGCCGCAAGGCGCTCCTTTCGCTCCTGGCTGACCTGTTTGCCGAGCTGCATCACCGTGCGCAGCTCATAGAAGGCGGTACAGGACACAGCGATCATGACTGCCAGCAGGATCAGCTTACGGGCGTCTGCGAACGTCCCCAGCATGATAAAGAGCCTTGCCTTGCCCGTATAGCGTCCCAGAATCTGATCGGGACGCACCGGCAGGGCATCGGGAACAGGATTGGCGTCACCCATGGTGAGGAACGTGCCGTCCTCCCGGACTTCATGGATCCGGTGGGTGACGAGCAGTCCGTAGATATCGGACTGCTCAGAGTAGTAGGTGATGATATCGCCGGTCTGGAGCGATGCCGGGTCGGTCTTTTCCACGAAGATAAAATCCCCCGTGTGGATAGAAGGCTCCATACTGCCGGTCACGACCTGTAGAATGCATCTGCCGAAGACACTCACGACCTTGCCCCGGACGGAGCAGAGCATGATGTATCCGAGCAACAGCATCAGCCCGACCAGCAAAACGCTCAGTGCGATATTGAAGCCCTTGATGATCCGGGCGCTGATCGAGGCAGCCTCCTCGTTCTCTGCTGTCTCGGACGGATCCGGCAGATCGGCAGGGGAGGGCTGGAGCCCGGACTCCGGTGCTTCGTTTTGTTCATTCAATCGTTTTTTCAACTCCTTGTGCTGCGGTTTGCATTGCGGATCTCACGCAGCCGGCGCATCTCCTCATCCCACCAGCGTCTGGAGCGCTCGATGGGGCTGACGTAATATGCACGATACAACTGTTTCATCTCACGGATGATCTCCTGT
>CACXGK010000052.1 GCA_902767115.1 uncultured Ruminococcus sp. | reverse complement strand
TTTTTGCAAAAAAGTGCCCCTTCTTTCGCCTTGAAATGCTTTTCCTGCCGCCTGTAGGCGGCAAAACAGACTTTATCGACAAGCTGATATCCCGGAAGCAGTTACATTCTGCTTCCGGGATATGTTTATGTATACACAATTACGGAAAAGGGATCAGTTGAATTTCGGCTCGCACGTCAGGTTGACGCCAAGACGCTTGAAAATGCGCTCGTCCACTGCCGAAAGGATCACCGTCGAGTGAACCTCGCAGCCACGCAGCTTGTCAAGCTGTGCCATTGCCTTGGCAGCGTTTTCATCAGTCGTTGCGCAGATTGCCAGAGCGTAGAGCGTTTCGTCTGTGTGCAGACGGGGGTTGTTGTTGCCGAGGTGATCGACCTTCAGGCTCTGGATCGGTTCAATGACGTGCGGACTCATCAGCAGGACTTCATCCGGCAGTCCGGCAAAGTGCTTGAGTGCATTGAGCAGCAGTGCCGACGAGGAGCCGAGCAACTCCGAAGTGCGTCCTGTCAGGATGGTGCCGTCCGGCAGCTCCATCGCTGCGGCAGGCTCACCGGTCTGTGCCTCACGCTCCAGCGCCGGTGCGACCACACGTCTGTCCTCGGCTGCAACGCCTGCCTGCTTCATGAGCAGTTCGAGCTTGTACACTTCTTCCTCAGAAGCGCTGCCCTTGCGTCTGCCGCAGAGTGCGGTGTAGTAACGGCGGATGATCTCCTCACGGGATGCCTCGCAGACCGCCTCATCGTCCACGATGCAGTTGCCAGCCATGTTGACGCCCATATCCGTCGGGGACTTGTAGGGAGACTCGCCGAGAATTTTCTCAAACATCGCATTGAGTACCGGGAAGATCTCCACATCACGGTTGTAATTGACAGTCGTCTGACCATACGCTTCAAGGTGGAACGGGTCGATCATGTTGACGTCATTCAGGTCGGAGGTGGCTGCCTCGTAAGCGATATTCACCGGATGGCGCAGCGGAATATTCCAGATCGGGAAGGTCTCGAATTTCGCATAGCCTGCATGACGGCCACGCTTGTGCTCGTGATAGAGCTGGGACAGGCAGGTCGCCATTTTGCCGGAGCCGGGACCCGGCGCTGTCACAACGATCAGGCGGCGGGTGGTCTCGATGTAGTCATTCCTACCGTAGCCCTCGTCGCTGATGATATGCGGAATATTCGAGGGATAGCCCTTGATCGCATAGTGGTGATATACCCGGATGCCAAGGGATTCCAGACGACTCTGGAAGGCGTCCACAGCCGGGTTGCTCTCGTAGCGTGTGAGCACGACGCTCGACACATACAGCCCGATCTTCGTGAACACGTTGTACAGGCGGATCACGTCCACATCATACGTGATGCCAAGGTCGCCACGCACCTTGTTCTTCTCAATGTCAGCGGCATTGATGACGATCACGATCTCCGCCTCATCCTTGAGCTTGAGCAGCATCTGGAGCTTACTGTCCGGCTTGAAGCCCGGCAGGACACGGGATGCATGGAAATCATCAAAAAGCTTTCCGCCGAATTCGAGGTAGAGCTTGTCGCCGAAATGGGCGATACGCTCCCGGATATGGGCGGATTGCATTTTCAGATACTTGTCATTGTCAAAACCGATTCTTTCAGCACTCATGAATAACGATCCTTTCCGTGGTTTACGTTTCAAAACACTCACGTTTTAATCATAACACAAATGTCGAAAAAAAGCAAGTATCAGGAAGTAAAAAATTGATAATATTAAGAATCCCATAATTGAAATTAAAAAAATAAACCCAAAGCCGTTCCCGGACAGACAAAAGCCGCATCCCGGACAGACCCGGAATACGGCTTCTCAAATTCATGGAGCGGATGACGGGAATCGAACCCGCATACTCAGCTTGGGAAGCTGATGCTCTACCACTAAACTACATCCGCATGAAGTACATATTAAAGTATAGCACAGTTTCCGGATTTTGTCAAGGGCTTTCCGGAAACTTTCTTGAACCAAACTGTACATTTGGCGAAAAATGCAGAAAAATCCGACATTCACCCCCGCAGCAGAAATTTCAAAACCGGTCTCCACGGTACTTGACAAATGGTGCAAATCATGGTATAATAAATGTGTTCTGTGAGTACACACGATCGACAGAACCTTGCGACCGCTTCCCCCTCCCGACAGGGTGGAGCTCAGCCCATACGGACAGGCGGGTCGAAAGCCGAATCTGCGGCACATCGCCGCAATTGATTGAGTGGCACCACTCGGAAATTTTATAAGATGATTACTTTATAATCAAACATCACTTGTGAAATGGTCAATGATACTCGGCAGATGTCCGGCAGCAATGCCTTTGTGCAGGCGCATGGAGGGGTTGCGTTTTTACTGGAATACGGAATATCTGCGGATAGAGCTTTTTGATCGGCTTTATCTGCTTTATTTTTTATAAGGACGGATGGTCACCATGAATCTCGAAAAGCAAAAATCCGCACCTGTGTACGAGGCGCTCGAACGCTTCCGCCGGCAGCGTGTGGTTCCCTTTGATGTCCCAGGTCATAAGCGTGGACGGGGCAACCCGGAGCTTGTCAAGCTCCTCGGTGAGCAGTGTGTGTCGCTCGATGTCAACTCCATGAAGCCGCTCGATAACCTCTGTCATCCGGTCTCTGTCATCATGGATGCAGAACAGCTTGCTGCCGAAGCCTTCGGCGCAGCACACGCCTACTTCATGGTCGGCGGCACGACCTCTGCGGTGCAGTCGATGGTGCTCACCGCCTGCAAGTACGGTGACAAGATCATCATGCCCCGCAATGTTCACCGCAGCGCCATCAATGCGCTCGTGCTGTGCGGCGCAGAGCCGGTCTATGTGGATCCTGACGTGGATGCGCATATCGGCATTGCGCTTGGCATGGAGATTGCTGACGTGGAGCAGGCGATCCGGGAGCATCCGGAGGCGACCGCTGTTTTCGTCAACAATCCGACCTACTACGGCATCTGCTCCGACCTGCGCTCCATCGTCAAGCTGGCGCATGAGCACGGAATGATGGTGCTGGTGGATGAGGCGCACGGCACGCACCTGTCCTTTCATGAGGGACTGCCCGTTTCGGCGATGGAAGCCGGTGCGGACATGGCGGCAATCTCGATGCACAAGTCCGGCGGTTCCCTCACGCAGAGCAGTCTGCTGCTGCTGAATGAGAATGTCAACACCCGTTACGTCGAGCAGGTCATCAACCTGACGCAGACCACGAGTGCGTCCTATCTTCTGCTGTCGAGTCTGGATATCTCCAGACGAAATCTGGCGCTGCGTGGAAGGGAAAGCTTTGAAAAAGTGCGTCAGATGGCAGAGTACGCCCGTGAGGAGATCAATTCCATCGGCGGCTATTATGCCTACGGCAAGGATCTGGTCAATGGCAGCTCCATCTATGATTTCGACGTCACCAAGCTATCTGTCTACACCCGTGACATTGGTTTGACCGGCATTGAGGTCTACGACCTGCTGCGTGATGAATACGACATCCAGATCGAATTCGGCGATTTCGGCAATATTCTTGCCTATATCAGCATCGGCGACCGCATCCAGGATATCGAACGTCTGGTGGGTGCGCTGGAGGATATCAAGCGGCTCTATTCCAAGCCCGTCTCGAAGCTCCACAATGCGGAATATATCACCCCCATCGTGGCAGCAACACCGCAAAAGGCGTTCTATTCCGAAAAGGAGCTCATCCCCATCCGGGAGACACCGGGTCGCATCTGCGGCGAATTCGTGATGTGCTATCCGCCCGGCATCCCGATCTTAGCCCCCGGCGAGATGGTCACGGACGAGATCGTGGATTACATCCTCTTTGCGAAGGAAAAGGGATGTTCCATGCAGGGTCCGGAGGACGGTACGCTGGAGCGGCTGAATGTGCTGGTATAACAACTATAACAGAAAAGTCAGGAATTCACTTTCCACTCCTGACTACCATAAATGAAGGAGGGTACGCATCATGGACTTCTGGTTTTCCGAAATGCACACCCATAATGTGAAAATGTCGATCCGTGTGGAAAAGCAGCTCTTTTCCGGGCAAAGTGATTTTCAGCGCATCGACGTGTTTGAATCTGCGGAATTCGGCAGGTTCCTGACCTCGGACGGCTCTGTGATCTTCTCAGAAGCCGACGAGTTCACCTACGACGAAATGATCGTCCATGTCCCCATGGCAGTCCACCCCAACGTCCGCAAGGTGCTGGTCATCGGCGGCGGCGACGGCGGTGTTGCCAGAGAGCTTTCCTACTATACGGAGATCGAGGAGATCGACGTGGTCGAGCCGGACGAGCTGTTTGTCAAGGTCTGTCAGGAATTTTTCCCCGACAACGCCAGAGGTCTGGACGACCCCAGAGTCAAGCTCCATTACCGTGATGGTCTGCGCTTCCTGCGAGGCAAGCATGACGAGTACGACCTCATCATCAACGACTCCACCGACCCCCTGGGACATACCGCAGGGCTGTTCACCAAGGAGTTTTACGGAAGCTGCTACAAGGCGCTGCATGACGATGGCATCATGGTCTACCAGCACGGAAGCCCGTTCTTTGACGAGGACGAGGATGCCTGCCGTGCGATGCACCGCAAGGCATACAAGAGCTTTCCCATCAGCCGTGTCTACCAGGCACACATTCCGACCTGTCCGTCCGGCTACTGGCTGTTTGGATTCGCATCGAAGAAATACCATCCGCTGCGTGATTTCAACGCC
The DNA here is from genome assembly GCA_902767115.1 of uncultured Ruminococcus sp. Lineage (GTDB taxonomy): Bacteria > Bacillota > Clostridia > Oscillospirales > Ruminococcaceae > UBA3855. Next base: position 6,734 of record CACXGK010000052.1, on the reverse strand, counting down.
GTTCGCTGGCGTGAGCGTGGCTTGAAAACGTGGTATTACACCACCAATCTCCACATGGGCGCTTTCATGCTGCCGAAATACGTGGAGGATCTGCTGGAGGAGGAGGAGCACAGAGTTTGAAGGCAGAACGCCAAAAGCCAAGCCGTCGGAAGATCCTGACGCTTTGCATCGTGCTCGTGCTGTGCCTGCTCTTTTGTCTGTACCAGAACCTGCATCTGACCGTGACGGAGTACCGGTATACCAATGCCAGGGTGCCGGCGGCATTTGAGGGGTTCACCATTGTCCAGATCTCAGACCTGCACAATGCAAAGTTCGGCAAAGGCAACGCACGGCTGCTCGAATGCATCCGCAGCCTTGACCCCGACATGATCGCCATTACCGGCGACATTGCCGATGCCTACCACACAGATCTGGACACAGCGATCCGCTTTTGTGCGGATGCAGCCGCCATTGCACCGTGCTATTACGTCACCGGCAACCATGAATTATGGTTAGACGATGCGAAACGCACACAGCTCCTTGACGGCATCCGGGCAAGCGGTGTGGTCATTCTCGATGATGCATCCGTCCCGATCGAGCAAAACGGTGACACGATCTGTCTCACCGGTCTGGACGATGCCAATCTCCTGGCGGCTGACCGGAATGGCGGTCGTCCGGAAGCGTTCGGGGAGGATGATCTTCAAGTGCTGCTGGCGCATGAACCGCAGTATTTCGAGGAATACTGCAAGTGCGGCGCTGATCTTGTCCTCACCGGTCATGCCCACGGCGGACAGTTCCGGCTGCCGGGAGTGGGCGGCATCATCGCCCCCGATCAGGGATTTTTCCCGGCGTATACGGCAGGGGGCTTCACCGATGGTCACACGACCATGTACATCAGCCGGGGACTCGGAAACAGCACCATTCCGGTGCGGCTGTTCAATTACCCGGAGGTGGTTTGTGTGAGGATGTATGCGTCTTGATGCGGAGGTTGTAAGCTTATGAAAGTGCCCGAAGGAATCCGGAAAGCGTTCCACATTCTCAGCGGCGTGGTATTTGTTGTTTGCCTGCTCAGAGGCTGCTATTGGGTGATTTGCCCGCTTAGCCGTTCCGAGTCACAGGTCAGGAAATATGTGTACAAAACCGTCCCCTACGGTACATCGTGGGACGAGGCTGTGGAACTTCTGGAAAACAGCCGTTTCCCGAAGATTACCCTGTTCGAGGATCACGGCGTGTGCCTGAATGTCTATTCCGGACAGGTCTGGATCGGCGATACACAGGAACACGGCACCGCAAATATCGGCGAAAAATCCATCTATGTGCATCTCGGACATTACTACAATCCATTATGGACAGATGTCATCGCATACCTTGCGTTTGATGATGACAAGCTATCACATATAGAAATTGAATACCAAATCGATTCTTTATGATGAAGGAGGAACTTCAAATGAAATTGTTAGTTATCGGCTGCGGCGGTGTTGCAACCGTTGCCATCCACAAGTGTGCGCAGAATCCGGTATTCACCGAGATCTGCATCGCATCCCGCACTGTCTCCAAGTGCGATGCGCTCGCTGACAAGCTCCGCCCAACCACCAAGGCGATCATCACCACCAGAACGGTCGATGCAGACAGCTTCGAGTCGCTCACCGCACTCATGAACGAGTACAAGCCCCACACCGTCCTCAATGTCGCTCTCCCCTACCAGGATCTGACCATCATGGATGCCTGCCTTGCCTGCGGTGCAAATTACGTGGACACTGCAAACTATGAAGCAGAAGATACCGATGATCCGCAGTGGCGTGCCATCTACGAGAAGCGCTGCAAGGAAAAGGGCTTCACAGCGTACTTTGATTATTCCTGGCAGTGGGCATATCAGGAGAAATTCAAGGCTGCAGGGCTCACTGCACTCCTTGGCACCGGCTTCGATCCGGGCGTAACGAGCGTGTTCACGGCGTATGCCCTCAAGCACTACTTTGACGAGATCCACTATATCGACATCCTCGACTGCAACGGCGGCGACCACGGCTATCCGTTCGCAACCAACTTCAACCCGGAGATCAACCTCCGTGAAGTCTCCGCCAACGGCTCCTACTGGGAGGACGGCCACTGGGTCGAGACCAAGCCCATGGAGATCAAGCGTGAGTACAATTTCGCAGGCGTCGGCGACAAGGATATGTACCTGCTGCACCACGAGGAGATCGAGTCCCTTGCCAAGAATATCCCGAATGTCAAGCGTATCCGGTTCTTCATGACCTTTGGGCAGAGCTATCTGATGCACATGAACTGCCTCCAGAATGTCGGTATGCTGGGAACGACACCTGTTGAATTCGAGGGTCACGAGATTGTTCCGATCAAGTTCCTGAAGGCGCTGCTCCCGGATCCGGCATCTCTCGGTCCCCGCACCGTGGGCAAAACCAACATCGGCTGCATCTTCACCGGCATCAAGGACGGCAAGGAGCGCAGCATCTATATCTACAACATCTGCGATCACCAGGAAGCTTACAAGGAGACCGGCGCACAGGCAGTTTCCTACACCACCGGTGTTCCGGCAATGATCGGCACGGCACTTGTGGCATCCGGCAAGTGGTCGGGCGCAGGCGTGTTCAATGTCGAGGAATTCGATCCCGATCCGTATATGGAGATGTTGAACCAGTACGGTCTGCCGTGGGTCGTTGACGAGAATCCGGTTCTGGTGGATTGATGCCGTCATTTTCGATGATGTGAAACTCGATGACCCTACAGAAAAAGAAAGCATATTTCCTTTGGATTGATTTTTCCCCTAACACAAGGGCAATTAACCGTCATGGGATCAGTCAAAAGTTTTGTGATCTGATTGATTGGAAAACGATGTCTGCTTCAGAAGATGCCTACCATCTTTGGGCTTTACTCGGAAGACGGGAATTGCATGAAAATTGGGAATGGTTACAGGTAGCATCTTCCAACCATATTGCCGCAGAGATCAAACGCGATCTGGGAATGATGTGCGGTAGTGCACCATATCTGCGAAAGTGGAAAGGTGCTTTGCATTCGCAGGAATTCTGCTGCTTTGAAACAGCAAAATCTCAGATATATCATTATGTGTACCAGAAATACAAGCGTTTTCGGATCCTGATCGTTGATGATGCAACGTTGCTCCAAAAGTATGGTGTGAAGTTGCCCGAAAACGGATTTGATCCGCTTCGTTATGCCGAGGTGTTGCTTGCCTATCAGACAAAAGCACGTATGTGGCACCCGGCACCTAAAGCTAATGAACACGAGACGCTCAATGAACGCGAAATGCTAAAAGAAATCCGAAAATTCCTAAACCATAAGGAGAACCCATGACGAACCAACAAAAAGCCATAGCAGGGGTAACGCATACCCCTGCTTATGTATTAGATGAGAGCCGGCTCCTGCAAAATCTCGAAATCCTCAAAGGCGTGCAGGAACGCACCGGCTGTAGAATTCTGCTCGCACAGAAGGCATTTTCAATGTTTTCTGTATACCCGGTCTGTGCAGACTATCTTGCTGGCACGACTGCATCCGGTCTGTTTGAAGCACGGCTTGGCAAAGAGGAATTTCCGGGTGAAGTACACGTCTTTGAGCCGGCTTACAAGGCGGAGGAGTTTTCTGAGCTTCTGCAATACGCCGACCACATTTATTTCAACTCGATGAACCAGCTTCGGAAATTCCGTCCGCAATGCGCCGGCAAGAGCATCGGTCTGCGGCTCAATCCCGAATGCTCCACGCAGGACGAACCGATCTATGACCCCTGTGCGCCCGGTTCACGGCTTGGCGTGACGCTTGCGAATCTCGACCCGGACGATCTGGATGGTGTGGAGGGACTGCATTTCCACACACTCTGCGAACAGGGTGCGGATGCACTGGAGATCACGCTCCAAGCCATTGAGGAAAAGTTCGGTGCGCTTTTGCACCGCATGAAATGGGTCAATCTCGGCGGCGGTCACCACATCACAAAGCCGGGATACGACATTCCCCTGCTCGAACGCCTCATCAGCCACGTACAGGATACCTACGGCGTGCAGGTCTACCTCGAACCCGGCGAAGCCATCGCACTGAATGCCGGCTATCTCGTGACGGAAGTGATGGATCTGGTCGAAAACGGGCTTCATATTACGATTCTTGATGCATCGGCGGCGTGTCATATGCCGGACGTGCTCGAAATGCCCTACCGTCCGCCGCTGTATGAAAGCGGTCTGGCGGACGAAAAGCATATCACCTACCGTCTGTCCTCACGAACCTGTCTTGCCGGGGATATCATCGGCGACTACAGCTTTGACAAGCCGCTTGCCATCGGCGACAGGCTATGTTTCGAGGACATGGCGATCTATTCCATGTGCAAGAACAACACCTTCAACGGAATGCCCCTGCCCGACATCGGAATTCTGCACACCGACGGTTCCTACGAGGTCGTGCGGCGGTTTGGATATTCCGATTTCAAGGAGAGATTATCATGATGCCAAAATACCGGATGCCCGGCGAATTTGCACCGCACGCCGGCACCGTTATGATCTTCCCGGAACGCCCCGGCTCCTGGCCGTATGACGCAGAGCCGGCACTCCCCTCCTTCCGCAAGATCTGGGAGGCGATCTCCGAGAGCGAAACACTGTACCTGCTCACCAGCGAGCGCTGCCGGGAACGTGCGCTCGCCATGACGTCCGACCTAAATGCCAGAGTCCTCACCATCCCCCAGAATGACGCCTGGGCACGGGATACCGCACCGACCTTTGTCAAGGCACAGGACGGAACGCTGTGCGGCATCGACTGGCAGTTCAATGCCTGGGGCGGCGACTTTGACGGACTCTACACCGACTACGCCGAGGATAACGCTTTGGCATCGGCACTTTGCAAGGCGCTGGAAATCCCGGTCATCGATGCGCAGGACTTTGTGCTCGAAGGCGGCAGTATCCACACCGACGGCGAGGGCACCCTGCTCGTGACCGAGACCTGCCTGCTTTCCAAGGGGCGCAACCCCAAGCTTTCCAGGGACAAGATCGCCGCTAAGCTTTGCCAGTATCTCGGCGCTGAGAAGGTGCTCTGGCTGCCGTTTGGCATTTATAACGACGAGACCAACGAGCACGTGGACAATGTCTGCGCCTTTCTGCGTCCCGGTGAAGTCGTGCTCGCCTGGACAGACGACACCTCCGACCCGCAGTATGCCATGAGCAAAGCTGACCTTGATTACCTGTCCTCGGTGACAGATGCCAGAGGCAGGAAGCTTTCCATCCACAAGCTTCCTATCCCGAAAGTCCCGGTCTGCATCACACAGCATGACCTGGACGGCTACACCTTTGCCGAGGGTGAGGATACCCGTGAGGTCGGCGAGCGTCTGGCGGCGTCCTACGTCAATTTCTACTTCACGAACAATGCTGTCCTGCTGCCGCAGTTCGGCGGCGACAATGCGGAAAGCGACGCACTTGCCGTTTCGATCATGCAAGCCCTGTGTACTGACCGCAAGGTCATCCCCATCCCGGCACGAGAGCTGATCGTCGGCGGCGGCAATATCCACTGCCTGACGCAGCAGATCCCAGAATAAAGGAGTGAAACCCTATGAGAAACGTAACTGTCGGCGCTGTGCAGATGCAGTGCTCCCGTGATGTGCAGGAAAACCTCGATACTGCGGAAAAAGCCGTCCGCAGCGCTGCCAAGAACGGCGCTGATATCATCCTGCTCCCGGAGCTCTTTGAGCGTCAGTATTTCTGTCAGGAGCGCCGGTATGATTACTACAAGTTTGCAAAGCCCACCATGGAAAACGACGCTGTTTTGCACTTTATGAAGGTTGCCAGAGAGCTTTCCGTTGTGCTTCCGGTCAGCTTCTATGAGCGTGACGGGAACCGCCTGTTCAATTCTGTAGCTGTCATCGACACCGACGGCGAGGTGCTGGGCGTCTATCGCAAGACCCACATCCCGGACGATCATTTCTATCAGGAGAAATTCTACTTCGTCCCCGGCGACACCGGCTTCAAAACCTGGAAGACCCGGTTCGGCTGCATCGGCGTCGGCATCTGCTGGGATCAGTGGTTCCCGGAAACCGCACGCTCCCTTGCGCTGGGCGGCGCAGAGCTGCTCTTTTATCCGACTGCCATCGGCTCCGAGCCCATCCTGATGACAGATTCCATGCCGCACTGGCAGCGCACGATGCAGGGACACGCAGCGGCAAATCTCATGCCCGTCATTGCCGCCAACCGCATTGGTCTGGAAGAGGTCACGCCAACACCTGAAAATGGCGGACAGTCATCCTCGCTCAATTTCTACGGCTCGTCCTTCATCACAGATGAAACAGGAGCGCTGCTCTCGGTTGCCCCCCGTGACGCCGCCGCCGTCCTGACGCAAAGCTTTGATCTGGACACACTGGCGCAGCAGCGCCTGGAATGGGGCTTGTTCCGTGACCGTCGTCCGGATCGTTATACCGTCATCACCGAAAAATAAGGAGGATTCATCATGTACGAAAAATCCATCCAGAAATTACTGTTCGTCAACCTCGTTCTCTCGATCGGTGTCCTCGTTGTGAAGACCGCCGAGATCACGCTGCGCATCGCACAGAAGCACACAGAGAAGCAGGACGCACAATAACGTCAAAAACCGCTGTAAAGTCAGAGCTTTACAGCGGTCAGCTTGTCGATAAAGTCCATTTTGCCGCCTACAGGCGGCAGGAAAAACATTTCATAGCGAAAGAAGGGGCACTTTTTTTGCAAAAAAGTGCCCCTCTTCCAAAAACAGTCCACCGGACTGTTTTTGAAATTCACCCCTGAAAA
>CACXGK010000051.1 GCA_902767115.1 uncultured Ruminococcus sp. | reverse complement strand
TTTTCTGCCGGCGTCCAGCCGGTGAAGGATGCCCTCATGGAACTGTTTTCTGCCAATGAGGTGCTGGATTAAATTTGGAAAGTAAGGAGAGATTTGTTATGGTAAAATTAACACTGAAGGACGGCTCTGTCAAGGAAGTAGAGGCAAATATCGCCGCTGCTGAGGTCATCAAGGGCATTGGCATGGGTCTGTACAAGGCTGCCTGCTGCGTGAAGATCGACGGCGAGGTCAAGGATCTGCGCACCCCCCTCACAGAGGACTGCACGTTTGAGGTATGTACCTTTGATGATCCGGACGGCAAGAAGACCTTCTGGCATACGGCTTCCCATGTGCTCGCACAGGCTGTCAAGAGACTGTACCCGAATGCCAAGCTTGCCATTGGCCCTGCCATTGACGGCGGTTTCTATTATGACTTTGATCTGGAGCATCCCTTCACCCCGGAGGAGCTGACCAAGATCGAGGCAGAGATGAAGAAGATCGCAAAGGAAAAGCTCCCGATCGAGCAGTTCTACCTCTCCCCGGACGAAGCACTTGCGAAGCTGAAAGACATGGACGAGCCCTACAAGGTCGAGCTCTGCGAGGAGCACGCCTCCAAGGGTGAGCCGATCAGCTTCTACCAGCAGGGGGATTTTGTAGATCTCTGCGCAGGCCCGCACCTCATGACCACCGAGCCTGTCAAGGCATTCAAGCTTCTCTCCTGCACCGGCGCTTACTGGAGAGGCTCTGAGAAGAACAAAATGCTTTCCCGTGTTTACGGCACCGCATTCCCGAAGGCTGCACAGCTTGACGAGGAGCTCCAGCGCCGTGAGGACGCTGCAAAGCGTGACCACAACAAGCTCGGCAGAGAGCTCGAATACTTCACGACTGTTGACTATGTTGGTCAGGGTCTGCCGATCCTGCTGCCGAAGGGTGCAAGAGTCGTACAGCTCCTCCAGAGATGGGTCGAGGACTATGAGGAGGCACACGGCTGCATCCTGACCAAGACACCTCTGATGGCAAAGCGTGACCTGTTCAAGATCTCCGGTCACTGGGATCACTATCTCGACGGTATGTTCGTCATCGGCGATGCACAGGACGAAACCAAGGAATGCTTTGCAATGCGCCCGATGACCTGCCCGTTCCAGTACCAGGTGTTCCTGAACAAGCAGCGCTCCTACCGTGACCTGCCGATGCGCCTGACGGAGACCTCTACGCTCTTTAGAAACGAGGATTCCGGCGAGATGCACGGACTCATCCGTGTACGCCAGTTTACCATCTCCGAGGGTCACTATATCATCACACCGGAGCAGCTTGAGGACGAGTTCAAGGGCTGTCTGGAATTTGTCAAGTACTTCCTCGGCACCGTCGGACTGCTCGATTCCTGTACCTATCGTTTCTCCCAGTGGGATCCGGCAAACCCGAAGAACAAGTATGAGGGTACCAAGGAACAGTGGGATGCCGCACAGGGCGCTATGGGCAGGATCCTCGACAAGCTCGGTCTGGACTACACGATCGGCATTGACGAAGCAGCCTTCTACGGTCCGAAGCTCGATATTCAGTATAAGAACGTTTACGGCAAGGAGGACACCCTCGTAACCATCCAGATCGACATGATGCTGGCTGCCAAGTTCGGCATGGAGTACATCGACAAGGACGGTCAGAAGAAGATGCCGTACATCATTCACAGAACGTCCCTGGGCTGCTTCGAGAGAACGCTTGCCTACATGATCGAGCACTTCGCAGGTGCAATGCCGCTGTGGATCGCACCGGAGCAGGTCAAGATCATCCCGATCGCAGACCGTCACCTCGACTGGGCATATGAAGTCAAGGCTGCTCTGCGTGCCAAGGGCATCCGCTGCGAGATCGACGATCGCAACGAAAAGGTCGGCAAGAAGATCAGAGAAGCAACCCTCGACAAGATCCCGTATATGCTCACCATCGGTGACAACGAGGTGAACGCCAAGACCGTTTCCGTCCGCACCAGAAAGGGCGAGGATCAGGGCGTGATGAATCTCGACGACCTCCTGGCTAAGCTTGGCAAGGAGATCGAGGATAAGGTTCGGGAGTAAGCCGGCACGGGGGGAGGTGCTTTCAGAATGTTTGACTCGTGCAAAAAGCTGCTGGCAGTTATGGCAGCTTTGATCCTGGTATTGATCACTACAGTGACACCATCTGTTACATTCCGCTCGGCATTGCCAATGGAGGCGGCAGCGGAGGATGGCTCGCTCGATACGATTCATACGGTTATCAGGCTTGTCAATGAAATGCGTGCTGATAATGGTATGGCTCCGTTGGAAACGGCTCCCTGCCTTTTGCAGGCTGCGCAGAAGCGCTCAAGGGATTATTCCGTCACACGAGCAGGTCTGGACAGAAGCAAGGCTGTCGAATTCTTTCAAAACTATGGCATTACAGCGGATTACTGGTATGAGACCTACAACTGGGATTACAGAGGTGATCCGGAGTTGTATTTTGACGCTCTGTTCGGACAGAACGGCGGCTCGTGGGTGATGAATCAGAACATCAATTCCATTGGTGTTGGTCTGACCATCGCTGAGCAAAATGACAGAACTTACTATTACTGGGTCATGCTCGTTGTAAGTGATTCTGGACTGCCGGGGAGCTATTGCGTAGGCGGTGATACGCCGATTCCTACAGACACGACCGTTTCCGAAACCACAACCGAAACAACCACGGAAACCACAACGACCGAAACGACTACCTCCGAAACCACCACAACTACCACCGAATATCCCTGGTGGGAGTATACGGAGACTACGGAGTCCACTTCCACAACAGAGACAACAACGACCGAAACGACAACAGAAACGACCACCACGGAAACTACCACCACAACCACACAGTATCCCTGGTGGGAGTACACCCAGACCACGGAAACCACTACAACGCAGTACCCTTGGTGGGAATATACGCAGACCACAGAATCTACGACAACTACCACTGAGACCACGACCACAACCACGGAGTATCCCTGGTGGGAGTACACCCAGACCTCGGAGACAACCACAACGCAGTACCCTTGGTGGGAATACACCCAGACTTCTGAAACGACATCCACTACGCAGGAGACTACGACTCAGCCGATCCATACAGATGACCGTTTTCCAGGAGATCTGGATCGGGATGGTAAGGTCTCGGCGGCTGATGCGGCAGAGATCCTGATCGCAGCCGCTAAGATCGGCGCCGGCGAAGGCAGCGGGCTTTCCGATGCACAGTACCGGGATGCTGACCTGAACAATGACGGCCGAGTAGATGCCAGCGACGCAAGTAACGTTCTGATCTATGCAGCCTATGTCGGTTCCGGCGGTACACAGGATATTCTGACCTATCTTGCACAATCCTGATAGAACCCCAAATCCCCCTGACTCACCCAAGTCAGGGGGATTTTATGCTGATTTCCGGCACCTTCTCCGGCAAGGCGATCTTTTCCCGTGCAAGCACCTGTTCGATGCCGATGACGTCGGCGTTGGCGGTGTGCAGGATGCGCAGGGCTTCCCGGATATCTGCCTGTTCAGATGCAGGTGCCGTGAGGAAAAGTGAATTGCCGTCGGCGTACAGATGCGGCTTGCGGCTGCGCAGGATGCAAAGCCCTCTGATCTGCGCATTTGTCAGCTTTACCGCCTTGCCATCGACCGAAAGCAGCACCATGCCGGGTGGGTCTTCAAGGGTCGGGACGAGCGCTGTTTTCCAGGCGCCGAGCCATTCATCTGTCACGGTTGTCAGGTCGGTTTCGGGCAGCATCCCGTTTCGTTCCGCCATGCGCAGAGCGTGGACGTGCCGGATGCTGTCCGTTTTGCCGAGCGTTTCCGGCGGCGCATAGGCGATCTTACACGCCGGGGACAGCCCATCCGTAAAGAACAGCTCCTCCACCGCATCCAGCGTCCGTGTCCCGTCCAGGCAGACAAGCTCTGTGTGACCAATGAAGATGCGGCCGCCGGTTTGCAGCTCCGCCCTGTGCAGCGCTTCGGTCAGATCCGGTGCTGTGACAGACAGACAGCTTTCCGTGTCGAACGGCTGCAATGTGAGCGTGTCGCCGGACAGCGCCA
>CACXGK010000050.1 GCA_902767115.1 uncultured Ruminococcus sp. | reverse complement strand
CATGGAGTCGCCACGCCACATGACGTCATTCCATTCCGGGAGCACGCCGGACTGCTGGACTTCGTAGAAGAACATGGATTTCTGGAGCGCTTCGGCGTAATTGTAATCGCCGGACGCCTTCGCCGGGACTTGCACAGCCCCCTGGAGCGGAGCGGACAGCGCCGCCGCACACATCGTCAGGCTCGCCAGAAACGCTGCGATCTGATTCTTTTTCATAAAACTTCCCCTCTCGTTTTTTTCATCCCCCGTGCAGCGGGGAATGTATACAGAAGTATTATAGCATATTGTTCTGGGGTTTGTCAAGGATTTAATGAATGGTGAATATAGAATAATGAAGAATGAATAAAATTGGTGTCCCACTTCGTGGGACGGAATTTAGAATTGATAGCCGAAAGCGTTTCATCTATCGCCGCCTTATAAGAAAGAGGAAATCTGAAATCTGACCCCTCGAAATGGCTCTGTTTCGGGCTTAAACCACATTTCATGGGGTGCAAAAAAATGAAATCTGGGGTACAGCTTTGGGAGGGGTTCTAAAAAAATTTTCTGGAAATTGCATTCAAACGTGCAATTTTTGGCGTTTTTTCTCCCTTTATAGAAGGGCTTGTCTGACAGGCAGGCAAGACTTCACGCATTCAGATAAAGGAGAGATGCTATGAAAACAAATGAGGAAATTGTCGCAGGACTGGGCTTTGACAAGGAGCCGTATGCTTCGGACTATCCGGACATGGATGCCGGGTCGGAGTATGGGGAGCTTGAATGCTTTGGCGATGTCGTGCCGCAGACGGTCAGATGGCTCTGGTACCCCTATATCCCCAGGGGCAAAGTCACCATCCTGCAAGGCGACCCCGGCGAGGGCAAGACCACCCTTGCCATCCACTTAGCGGCGATGCTCAGCCGGGGGGAGATGTATTCGAGAGAGGATATCATCCAGACTGACCCGAATCCGCCCATTCTCCTGCAATCCGCCGAGGACGGCGTCGGGGACACCCTCAAACCCCGTCTGATGGCGGCAAAAGCCAACTGCGACCGCATCTTCCGGATCAATGACGACCGTGTCCCCCTGACGCTCACGGACAACCGGCTTGCGAATATGCTGCGCCTGAAACGCCCTGCTCTTGCGGTCTTAGACCCCTTGCAAGCCTTTCTGGGCAGTGGGGTCGATATGCACCGGGCGAACGAGATCAGACCACTCCTGGCAGGACTTGCCAAGCTTGCCGAGGAGACCGACACGGCAATTCTGCTCATCGGACATATGAACAAGAGAGCCGGAGATAAGTCCATGTATCGAGGTTTAGGCAGTATTGACATCGCTGCGGCGGCACGTTCTGTACTTGTCATGGCAAAAGACCCCAAGGAGGAGGACAGACGTATCCTGATTCAGGTCAAGAGCTCCCTTGCCCCCACGGGCGCACCGCTGTCGTTTCGCATCGGTGAGAACTCGGCGCTGACACTGGAGGGCATCTTTCGTGGTGACCCACAAAGCCTGCTGCTTGCTGACGCCGCCCTGTCCAGCTCCACCAAGGTACGGCAGGCTGAACGCCTTCTGGAGGAAGCCCTGCAAAACGGTGACGTCCGCAGTGACCACCTGCTGCGCATGGCAAAAGCGCAGGATATCTCGCAGAGCGTCCTGTCCAAAGCCCGTAGAAATCTCAAACTCCGCTGCGTCCAGCGTCCCGACGGCTGGTACACCACAAAGCAATGACCCCAGATTTCCATTTTCAGACCCCATGGAAATGTGGTTTAAGCCCGAAACAGAGCCATTTCAGGGGGTCAGATTTCCAGATTTCACACTCCTTATAGGCAGGTGATAGATGAAAGACTTTCGCCTATCAATATAACAGCTTTGAGCCCTTTGCGGAGCATTGGGCTCATTGCGGACACCGAAGGACGGACTTGAAAGAACCGCTATTGCGCCTGCGCCGGCTCCGGCGCTTGACTTCCCCAGACCAATATGCTATAATAATAGTGTATACCCCCAAACAGGAAGGGAACCCCCTTCCGCATCCGGAAAGGAGAGTCCAATGGAGCATTTATGGAGGCTGGCGACCGCCGCAGTTTTGACGGGACTGGTTGTCAGCACGGGTGCGCTCACGGCGCACGCAGCAGAGACTTCGGCGGAGACCACCGCTGTTTTTGCCGAAACGACATCCACCGAAACCACCACGGCTGAGACATCCACTTCTTCCCAGACGACGAAGCTCACCACAACAGCTTTACAAACGACCACGACCGCAAAGTCCACCAAAGCCACCACCACGGCAAAGCAGACCACTGCCGTGACCACCACGACCCTTGCGGAAACCACCACCACCGAGCCCTTCACCCCCGGCTGGGAGGAGAGGGGCGGCAAGCGTTACTATCGGATGGAGGACGGCAGCTTTGCGACCGGGGAGCAGGTCATTGACGACGTGCCGTATCTGTTCGGGTACTCCGGTGCGCAGAAAACCGACTGGCAGACTGTCTCCGGCAAGCGCTATTACTACGACCCGGCGACCGGTGAGGCGGTCTTTGGCTGGCTTGATTACTTCGGGGAGCGCTACTATATCTCCCGTGAGGACGGCAAGCTGACTGGTTCCCAGGAGCTTCCCGACAGCTACTACACCTTTGAGGAGGACGGCAGTCTGCTCACAGGCTCCTACACCGTGGACGGCAAGGCGTACTACGCCGACCCCACCACCGGCAAATGCTGCGAGGGCAAGCAGATGATTCTCGGTCAGGTGTTCTTCACCGACAAGACCGGCGCTCTGCTTGACGGCTGGCAGGAAGCGGACGGGATGCGCTACTATATTTCGAGCGAGACCCATTTCGCCGAGTACGGCTTCTTTGAAGTGGACGGCGCGTATTACGTGGGAACGCCGCAGGGCTTGGTGTACGGTGAGTACTGGCTCGACGGCGACCGGCTGTTATTTGACACCGAGACAGGTGCGCTGCATACCGGATGGTTCACCCTGGACGGGGCGCTGCGGTATTTCGATGTGGAAACCATGCACACCTGCTACAGCGAATTTGACGAGATCGACGGGCTGACCTACTACTTCAACGAAAACGGCGAAGCGGTCACAGGCTTGCAGACGATAGGTGAAGCGCTGTATTTCTTTGACGAAAGCGGCATCATGCAGACCGGCTTGCAGACGGTCGGGGACAAGCTCTACTGCTTTGATGAGGAGACCGGTAAAGCGGTCATTGGAGCGTATGCGACCTTTGACGGTGTGCTCCGGTTCGGGCAGGACGGTGCGCAGGTCTTTGGCTGGGAAACCGTTGGCGATGCCCGTTACTACACGGACGAAAACGGCTATGTCCTGGAGGGCTGGCAGACGATCGGCGATTATGATTACAAATTCGATGCCGAGGGTCTGATGATCTCTGACGGCAGACTGTACAACCAGTTTGACCCGAAATGGAAGGAAGTCACCTTTGGCTCGACATCAAGCTCGTCGATGTATTCCTCTGCCTGCGGCATTTTCTCGTTCTGCAATGCGATCTTTGCGATGAACCGCATTGAAGCGGATGCGGTAGAGGTCGCAACATGGGCGATCGGTGTCAAGGCATTCCGTCCGGGCGGCGGCGGCACGTACCGGGAAATTCTCTACAACAACATCGAAGCGCAGTACGGCGAAGCCCTGAACTTCACAGTCGATCAGCAAGTCTGGGGCAAGATCACCGACCAGCGCCTGATCTCCCATCTCGAATCGGGGAAGGTGGCAGTCATCCATGTGGCAGGACACTTCATGTGCGTGACCGGCTACAACCCGGAGACCGGGCTCTATCACGTCCTCGAAAGCGCCGTCAGCTCCAAACGTGGGCTCGCCGGCGACAGCTGGGTAGACGCCGCCAAGATGTCCTCTGGGAATACGAATGTCGATTGGTTTGTGCTGCTGTCTCCGAGGGCAGGCTGATGTTTTTCGGGCTTACGCCCGATCAGGAGGGGCTGCTTGCCCCTCCTAAACCTCCCTCGGCTTAGACTTGCAGCCGAAGCACCCGCAGTTTTTGGTGGGTTTAGGGGGGCTGCAATCTCAAATAGATAAAACTTTGCCCCCAATGGCTTACGCCAAAGGGGGCATTGCTATTACTGAATCTTGCGGGTGCAGGGCGGTCACCGCCCTGCCGGGAGCCCAGAGGGCAGAGCCCTCTGGTGGGGTTTAGGGGCAAAGCCCCTAAGTCGGCGCAAGCCGACAAAAAAACGCCTGCCTATCAAACATTATAAATCATAGCCGAATAATTCGGGATAGGCCATCTGGAGGAGGGCATGATGCGCTCGATGGTGTCGGAGATGGTGCGCATACGCTCCATTTCGGGGAGGACGGCGTCGTGGAAGAACTTCGCCTGTGCCGGGATATCGGTCATTTCGCACGCACGGTTGACCACCTGTTCGAGCTCCTGGATGGAGATATAGAAGGCATCTGCCAGGTCACCAAGCTGATGTGCCATTGCTTCCTCTGTGGGGGCGGTCATGCCGACCTGCTTGCGCACAAGGATGGCATTGCAGAGGTTCTGCACGTAATCGAGCGTTGCCGGGAGGAGGAGCTTTCTTGCCATTTCGATCATGGTTCTCGCTTCGATGCGGCGTGTCTTGGAGTACTTCTCCATGTGAATCTCACATCTCGCCTTGACCTCGTCACGGGAGAGCACACCGAATTTCTCCAGGATTGCGACATTCTTCTCGTCCTCGTAGTGCGGCATACAGTCCACTGTGGACGGATAGTTCGGGAGTCCTCTGCGTGCGGCTTCCTGAACCCATGCTTCGGAATAGCCGTCGCCGTTGAAGATCACACGGCGGTGTTCCTTGAGAACAGCCTTCAGGACACGCTTGACCTCGTCCTCAAATCCGGGCTTGCCTGCAAAGGGTTCGAGCTGCTGGGTGAACCAGTCAAGCTCCTCGCAAACGATCGTGTTCAAAAGGAAGTTCGGGCAGGCGATATTGTCGGAACTGCCGACCATACGGAACTCAAACCGGTTACCGGTGAATGCGAACGGAGAGGTACGGTTTCTGTCAGTCGAATCCTTCGGGAAGGACGGGAGGGCATTGACACCGATCTCGAAAGCCTTGGTCTGTGTGCGGAAAACGGTATCCGCTTCGATGGCATCGAGCACGCCCTGGAGCTCCTCACCGAGGAACATGGAGATAATTGCCGGGGGTGCTTCGTCCGCACCAAGTCTGTGGTCATTGCCGGCGGATGCGGCGGACAGGCGCATGAGGTCAGCGTACTCATCCACACCCTTGATGAGGGCGCACAGGATGGTCAGGAATTGCAGATTCTCCATCGGGGTATCGCCGGGGTCGAGGAGGTTCTGTCCGTCGTCAGCGGACATCGACCAGTTGTTGTGCTTACCGGAGCCGTTGACGCCCTCAAAGGGCTTCTCATGCAGCAGGCACACCAGACCGTGCCGGAGAGCGACCTTTTCCATGACTTCCATCGCAAGCTCATTCTGGTCAGTGCCGAGGTTGGAGGTGGTGAAGATGGGTGCCATCTCGTGCTGTGCAGGAGCGACCTCGTTGTGCTTGGTCTTGGAATAAATGCCGAGTTTCCACAGTTCTTCATCGAGCTCCTGCATATAGGCAGCGATACGGGGGCGGAGATTTGCGAAGTACTGGTCATCGAGCTCCTGTCCCTTGGGGGGCTTTGCGCCAAAGAGGGTACGTCCGGTCAGGATGAGGTCCTCACGCTGGTCCCACATCTTCTTATCGATGAGGAAGTACTCCTGCTCGGCGCCGATGGTGGTGGTAACACGGGACACGCTCTCGTTGCCAAAGAGCTTCAAAAAGCGCACAGCGACCTTGGAGAGGGCGTCCATGGAACGCAGGAGAGGGGTCTTCTTATCGAGCACCTCGCCCGTGTAGGAAACGAAAACGGTCGGGATATAGAGCGAACCTTCCTTGACAAAGCACCAGGACGTCGGGTCCCATGCGGTATAGCCACGGGCGGTAGAGGTCTGACGCAGACCGCCGGAGGGGAAAGAGGAGGCATCGGGTTCACCCTTGACGAGGGCTTTGCCGGAGAACTCCATGATCGCCTTGCCGCCGGGGGCAGGGGCGATGAAGGAATCGTGCTTTTCAGCGGTGGAGCCGGTCATCGGCTGGAACCAGTGGGTGTAATGGGTCGCACCCTTTTCGAGTGCCCAGTCCTTCATGGCATTGGCAACGACCTCAGCGGTCGGCATATCGAGGGCTTCACCCTGCTGCATGATGCGCATGAGTTTCTTGAACACGTCCTTCGGCAGCCGGGATTTCATCACCTCCGTGCTGAACACATTCTTGGCAAACATTGCAGGCACACTATTTTTCTCGGTCATGGGAACCTCCTATTGGCATTGAGCTCGGTTATCATTGAAACATACCTTAGATATTATAGCATATTGTTCGGAAGGTGTCAAGGATTTGTGTCAAGGATTTAATGAATAGTGAATAGTGAATAATGAATAATGAATAAAATTGGTGTCGCCTATCGGCGACAGATTTTAGAATGTGGGGAGGGGGAGCCTTTTGGGAAAACCGGAGACAGCTTTGCCCCCTTTGCCGTAAGGCATTGGGGGCATTGCGGACAATAGAAAACGGACTTGATAGAACCGCTATTGCATCAGCGGCGATCCGCCGCCAATTACCATTCGTTTGAGCATTGACAGGTCAAAGACATCGACTTCGCCGTTCTGGTCGAGGTCGGCGTATTCCGGATGCACGTTCGCCGCCGGGAACAGTCCGTGCAGATATTTCTGGAGGGTGATGATGTCCAGAAGGTCGATCTGCTGGTCGCCGTTGACGTCACCTGAATAGTCCGGAAGCGGAATCGGCTCAACGGTCGGCTCCTCACTCGGCAGGGTCGGTACCTGTCCGGTCGGGTTCTCCGGAAGCTCCGTGGGGGCTTCTGTGGGGGCTTCTGTGGGCGCCTGTGTGGGGGCTTCTGTGGGCTCCTCCGGGATGGCTTCGGTGGTCAGCTTCCATCTCTGGCACGGGCTGTTGGTCGCACCGTACTGCTGGACATTCGCACCGGCAGTCTTGGACGCACCGTCCACCTCGACATAGCACGCATCCTTGGACGCATGGGAGAGGATGCTGTAGGTGCCGTCCAGATTCTTCGAGAACCGGAAGAGCTGTGCGCTGTCCTTGGAGCTGTATGCCGCAAGGTCGATGTTGCCGCCGTTGCCGGAGCCTTCTGCTTTGAGCGCAAAGCTTAAGTTTTCCTGGGAACGGATCCAGTAGTAATTGCCGGAACCAAAGCCCGTGAGCTGCCACTTCTGGCAGTCAAAGCCGTTGGAATCCCACTGCTGGACGTTCGTGCCTTCCGCCATCTTAGCGCTCACGATATCCATGACCATGCCGGAGTTGGCATTCTCAAAGGTGTAGAGCACGCTGGTATCCATTGCGCAGCCGGGGTCAGTCACGGGCTCGAAAACCCAGTTCTGGCAGCTTGCGCCGTTGAGCTCCCACTGCTGGACGTTTGCACCGGATGCAGTGGATGCGCTCTCGACCTCGACAGCACTTGCCTCGCCTGTCACACGGGTCAGGATGGAATAGGTACCGTCGCCGTTGTCGCTGATGAGGAACTGCTGGTTGGTGCCGCCGTTGTACTGGTAGATGTCGATGTTGGTGCCGTTGGCGGTTTTCTTACCGGCAACGTCCAGCACATACGTACCGCCGTCACCCACGCCGGATGCGAGGTAATAGTAATTGTCACCGGCGCTGTAGAGCTTCCAGACCTCGTGGGTATTGACCGTCGTGTCGCCGCCCCACTGCTGGGCATTGGCGCCGTTCTCAGCGGCAGCGCCTGCGACCTGGAGGTACTGCCCGGAGTTTGCATTTTTAATGCGGAATGCCGCACCGTCATTGAACTTCACAGGGGTGATGGCAGGTGTCATGGAGCCGTTCGGGGTTTCGGTATAGCCTGCGGACGGAATGCCTGCCTTGGCAAAGCGCAGGAACATCCAGTTGGTATTGGCAGACTGCGCACCGGAGTACTTGTTGCAGTAGGTTTTGGCGTTGTCTGCGCTCAGGGAAACATAATCATAGTTGGAGGATGCCTTCCAGGTGCCGACCTTCGCATAGGAGGGATTGGTCGTGGTGCCGGCACCGGCAGTCAGGCGGTTGACCTTACCGGAGGACTTGGAACCGGAATCCAGGAAGTAGCCGAGGTTCTGGTCGGTGGAGGAGGGTGCATTCCAGTCGCAGCAGACATTGCCGCTGGTGGAATTGTTCTCGTAGAAGCAGTTCTCTGCAAAAATGCTGGTGTTTGCCTGTACGGTATATGCCATGGAGAATTCGCTGACATAGTTGTTCAGGCTGTGGAAATAGCCCCAGCGCATCAGACCGGGCGCACGGGTCAGGGTCTGGTAGAACTTGCTGGATGCAATGGTCATGCGTGGGAAGCCGTTGTACTTGTTGTAATTGCTTGCGGAGCTGTCCGGGTAGCCGAGGATGAGTCCGTATTCATGCAGACCAAAGGAGCAGTCCGAAACCGTGCAGTAGTCTGCATCGTAGCAGCAGGCAAGGAACTTGTCATAGTCGGGCTGTCCGTCGGAAGCCTTGTTATAGTCAGCGTGTCCCACGAAGGTCACATGATCGACCCAGAGGTTCTCGCCGGCACCGAAGTACACGATGATATTGTCGTTGCCGTTGGAATTCTTGTCGTGCTGCATCTCCAGATTGCGGATGATGATGTTATTGCCCTTGCCGGAGCCCTGCTTGGTGCAGAGGGCAACGTTGTAGGTCACATGGCTGCCGTAGCTGCCGACGATGGTCTTGTTGTCGGTGACGTAAATTCTGCCGTCAGGGTTGTACTTGTGGTTCTGTCCGTCGGTCTTGTAGTTGGAGCCGCCGTCGATCTTACCCTTGACGATGATGGTGTAGGGCGCATCCGCTTCGGCGTACTTCTTGAGGTCAGCAAAGGTCGTGACCTCGACTGTCTCACCAAACAGACCGCCGATATTGCCAGCCTTGACTTTGCCGGTGTTGTCGTTCTTGCAGTACCCTGCAAAGCCCTGTAAACCGTCACAATTGAGCAAAAAGAGCTGGTTGTCCGCACCCGTGTAGGCGGACAGCGTTGCGCCGGAGGTGCCCTGTGTGAGGGCAAGGGACGGATCCTCGTAGTTGACGATCTTGTAGTACAGCCCGTTGCCGAGGCGGTCTTTGGAGACCGGCACCACGAACCAGTGCTGGGACTTGGCGGATTCGCTGCCGTAGAGGATGACAGCGCTGCCGGCGGATACCTTATAGTTATTCGGGGTCAGGAGTCTGCCGGACTGGACATTGGTGATCTTGAAGAAGGTGCCGTTGGCATCAGCACCCACCCGGTCAAACCGCCACGAGCAGGAAAGGTCGGAGCCAAGCGATTTCATAGCGACCGCCGAGCCGTCCGCAGTTCCCTGTGCGGTGAGGACGCTGCCGTTGTTCTTGGCAGCAAGGTTCATGAGCTGTGCAGGATAGTCCACGGAGGCAGCCGCAGCGGAAAGACCGCTCTTTGTCCCCCACTCCGGCAGCATCACCGTGAGGGCAAGCAGCAGCGCCAACAGCAAACATACCGTGCGCAGCAAGACAGATTTTCGTTGTACGTGCATACAAATCATGTCCTTTCTGTGAAATAGTCAAAGCATTTTGGTAATTCTATTATACTATACAATCCTATAAAAATCAAGGGGAAAATGCAATTTGCAATATATACAGCAAGAAACGCCTGTGTCCCCCGGCAGTTTTTCCCACGGCGCAGGGGCGCTTGACAAATGCCTTGAAATGCGGTATAATAGGAGGTGAGCAGACTATGCGATAGCGGGAGCGTTTTTAAGCTCACGAGGAAAGTCCGGGCATCACAGAGCAGGGTAACTGCTAACGGCAGCCGGGGGCGACCCCAGGGCAAGTGCAACAGAAAAGAAACTGCCTCGTCTTTTGACGGGGTGATGGTGGAATGGTGAGGTAAGAGCTCACCGGAGTGCAGGAGACTGCACTGCCGTGTAAACCCTACCCGATGCAACGCCTAAT
>CACXGK010000049.1 GCA_902767115.1 uncultured Ruminococcus sp. | reverse complement strand
TTTTTCAGGGGTGAATTTCAAAAACAGTCCAGTGGACTGTTTTTGGAAGAGGGGCACTTTTTTTGCAAAAAAGTGCCCCTTCTTTCGCCTTAAATTTTTTTCCTGCCGCCTATAGGCGGCAAAATAGACTTTATCGACAAGCTGAAGGCTGATACCCACATGGAGTATCAGCCTTTGTTACGATTTAATCAGCTTGCTCAGCCGTCCATCTTCTCCAGATCCTCTTCCTCAAGGTTGTCATCATCAAGATCTTCATAAGCCGGCGTCACAGTCTTGGACTGAGCCGCAGCGTCGTTGAGAGCAACAGTGATGATGAAGCCGTCAACGTTGTTGCCGGAGATGGTGTAGGACGTATCACCGCTCGGTACGGAAAAGCTCGTATCACCGCCGGAATTGCTTGCCGGGATGTAGTAGATGCCGTACTGTGCGCTGCCGGATGTCACCTGGAGCATACTGTCGATCGAGTAGCTCTTGATCTGGTCGAGGAATTCCTCCAGACACAGGTCGTTCTCACGGATATAGGTCGCTGCTGCGATGCCGACATAACGGTAGGTGGAGGAACGGCGGGAGGTGATGTCCTCATCAAAATACTTCTCCTTGCCCTCCGGATAGCGCAGGATAAAGCCATATTCTGCTGCGTGCTCATCAAGCCATGCGTAGTCCCCTTCCGGAGAATAGAAATTGGACGAGCCGCCCTCCGGGTAAATGCCCATCGTCAGGGTTCTGCCGGTGCGGTTGTCGTAGTCATCGGATTCCGGACGATAGCCGCCGATCATGCGGATATCGGTAATACCGGTCTCATCATAAAAGCCCTCAAACCATGCATCCATCGCAAGCGCTGCGGTGCGGTCAAGTCCGACCTCCCAGTCGGAAGCCGTGTAGTGCTTCGGGGACTGCTTGGTGTCGAGAATGCTCTTGATCGTGACGAAATTGATCTCCTTCGACGTCCCCTCCTCGATGGCATCCTGGTCATAATCGCACGGATGCTCCTTGTTGGCAAGGATGAGGTCACCGATGTGGATATCATCGCTGTCCTTCGAGATCGTGGAATAGCCGGCAACGCCTGCCTCCGTCACGACCGGAAGGCTCTCGCCGGTACCGCCCGGCTCAGTCACGAGCTGATCCTCCAGGGTATCGCCAGAGCTGCTGGTATCGTCCTTCTTCTTGCCGCAACTGCTGATGCAGGAGGTCAGAAGCAGAACCATTACGACCAGAATGATCGCACAATAAATAATACGGTCATAGCGGATACGGTAATTTCGCTGATTAGAATTTTGTGCCATGGGTATCTCCTCTCCGGTTCTCATTCTACAAATTTGCCTGGAATTCACGCTCATCACAGGCTTTGTTTCTATATGCTTTATTATTATAACACAAAAAATCCCGGATGTAAACACCTTTTCTGAATTTTTTATTTTGTTATCACAAAACACAACTGTTGACGAAAAAGGCGAAATATGGTATAATAGAACAATCTGTGAACAGAATCGCAGAATCAACAAAGTTTGCAACTGTTTTTTGTGCATTCCGTCCCATACATCGGGACGGGATGATCCGTATCCTATATGACAGCGAAAGGAGCGTGAGGATATGACTGACGCACAGTTTGAAGCGGCGGCGGAACGCATCCGCAGCGGCGACCGTGACGGGCTCCGGCAGATCTATGACGCCTACGGCGAGAAGATCTACCGGCTGTTCCTCAGCAAGGTACATCACCGGGAGGACGCCGAGGATCTGACCTCGGAGTTTTTCCTGAAGCTTTGGGAGGTCGCCGGTGAGCACCGCAAGGGTTCCGGGCACCGTGCCTGGATGGGCACCATCGCCCGGAATATGGCGATCGACTATCTGCGCCATGCCGCCCATGAAACACCCGTGGAGGATGCCGGCGAGCATGGTGAGCTCGTGGAGACTACAACCGCCGAGGACACGGTGATCGGCGAAATGAATGCGGCGGAAATCCTCTCCTTCCTTTCGGAGGATGAACAGGAGATCGTGCGGCTGCATCTGGCGGCGGAATTGACGTTCCGGGAGATCGCATCCGTCCTGAAACGTCCGCTCGGCACCGTCGCCTGGAAATACCGCAATGCCATCAGTAAACTCAAAAAACGTGCAGAGGAGGGGAGCCTGTCATGACAAGAAAAGATACAGAAAGGCTGGTGCAGCGCCATATGCAGCAGAGTATCCCGAATAAAGAAGCGCTCTGGGCGAAGATCGAAAACAGTATCCCTGAGGAGCGTACTGCCCCTGCACCGGAGATCAAGGTCACACCGTCCCGGTTCCGGACGGCGTATCGTGTGGTTGCCGCAGCGGCTTGCCTGCTGCTCGTGGTCGGCGGCGTTGGTGTCTGGAGAGCCGGACATTACAGCAAGAATGAAGCCAATTTCACCGCAAGCGACGCCCCCATGCCAAACGATAACGCCGCCATGCAGAATGCCGCACCGGCAGAGGAAGCCGAAGCGCCGGAGTATGCAGCGGAAGAAATAGAGGATGAAGCTGACGCCGAGGCTGATAATGCCGAAGCAGACGGAGCTTTCGATGGGCAGCGTGGCGGACAGGATTACGGAACATCCGCTTCCGTCAATGGGATCGATGCCAAGGAGAACACCACCGCAGCCCCCAGTGTACTTCCCGAAAATACGCCTGCCGAGACTGCGCCAGAAGCTGCCGCCGCTGTACAGGCAGCGATCCGATATGTGCAGGAAAATCTTGCAGGATCGGCAGATACCATCCTGGACATTGAAAACCCGGAGGTCGAGGAGATTGATCCGCAGGCGCCCTATTATGACCAGATCGCTGACATTCCGGACGGCACCTGCTATGCGGTCACGTTCCGCACGACGCAGGATGCCCTGCTCGGTCCCATCACGCTGTATGTCGGCGAGGAGGGGACGGTCTTTGGTCTGGCGTTCCGGGAATAACAACCCAGAGGAGAGAGAATCAACCTCTCTCCTCTTGCTTTTTTCGGGTGGGTATGCTATACTAAAGGTAGCATTTGTGATGCGAAAACCTTTTGGGAGGAACAGATGATGAATATTCAGAAACGTTTGACAGCCGCACTCACTGCCGGACTGATGGGGCTTTGCGCTGTGCCGCAGATGCCTGTTTCTGCGGCAGATGATGTACTGCGGTTTGAGTTTGAAGACGGCACCCTCACCGACTGCGAGGAGCGTGACCCCATTACCTGGGAGCAGGTCGATGAGGACGGCTTTGGCAATCCCTGCGACATGACCGGCTGGTCGGGCGATGCGTATGTCTATATCGACCGCAAGGATGCGTGTGCGACCGTGACCGTGACCGTGCCGGAGGATGGGCTCTATACGCTGAAGCTTGCCTATATCCAGTGCTTTGGTACGCCGGATAATCCCAACAAGACGCAGTATCTCCTCGTCAACGGCGAATCCCAGGGCGAGGTGCTGTTCCCCTTCAATTCCGGCAAGGGCTGGGAGGAGTTGACCGCCGGCTATGTCAACCTCAAAAAGGGCGAGAACACCATCTCCGTCAAGAGCTACTGGGGCTATACCTTTCTGGATTACCTCACGCTCTCTCCGGCACCTGAATACCTGACCAATCTCTCCCCCGACCCGCTTCCCTGCGATCCGGATGCGACCGATGCCGCAAAGCGTCTGTACCACTATCTCACGGACAACTACGGAAAGCACATCATTTCCGGTCAGCAGGAGTACTGCGGTTCGCACAACTATAATAAGAATGCGCAGGAGTCTCAGGGACTTCCCATTGACTACCTCGTGGACAACGAGGCGGAGTTTGAGTACATCCTCGAAACCACCGGCAAGCAGCCTGCCATCCGCGGCATTGACCTGCTGTTCTACAACACCACTGCCCCCTACTTCGATGATGCCCCGGAACGTATCATCGCCTGGTACAAGGACAAGGGCGGCATCCCGACCTGCACATGGCACTGGAATGTGCCGACAGACGGTCCGGATTCCAAGGATACGGCTTTCTACGTAGAGCATACCGGCAATACCCCCTTTACCACGTTCAGCATCTCCAAGGCGCTTGAGGAAGGCACCTGGGAGCATGAGAAGATCGACGCCGATATCAAGCTGCTTGCCGAACAGTTCAAAAAAATGCAGGATGCCGATGTTCCGGTGATTTTCCGTCCGCTGCACGAGGCAGAGGGTGCATGGTTCTGGTGGGGAGCTGAGGGACCTGAGCCCTGCAAGGCGCTTTACCATTACCTCTACGACTCACTGACTCAAAAATACGGCATCCACAACATCATCTGGGAGTGGACAAGCTCCACCAGCATTGCGGCTGACGACTGGTATCCGGGTGATGACTATGTGGACATGGTGAGCATTGACAAGTACAACGCCATCAACAACAACGACCCGAATTACAGTGCGATCTCCGCTTCCTTCTATACCCTTGCTGCCCAGACCGGCGGCAAGAAGATGGTTGCCATGAGTGAGAACGACACCATCCCGTCCCTCGAAAATCTCCAGGCTGACAAGGCATACTGGCTCTATTTCTGCCCGTGGTACCAGCGGTACCTGACCGAACTGACCGGGAAGGAGGAGCTGGACACCATCTACAACAGTGAGTACTGCATCACGCTCGATGAGCTGCCGGATCTCACGACCTATCCGCTTCCGGACGCAGCTGCACCGTCCGAAAAGCCTTCCGAGAAGCCGACTGACAAGCCCACGGAGGCACCGACAGATGTTCCCTCCGAAGCACCCACGCAGGAGCCCTCCGGTGAGGAATACGCCTGCGGTGATGTGAATGGGGATGGCGGCGTTGACATTATGGATGTCATTGCGCTCAACAAGTTCCTGCTCGGTACTGAGAAGCTTTCGGATGCTGCCAAGGCTGCGGCGGATGCCGATGGCAACAAGTCCCTTGATTCCACCGATTCGCTCAATATTCTGAAATATGTGGTAGAGCTGATCGATTCCCTTCCGGTCAAGGAATAACGGCCTGAAAGAAAACGGCTGAACCGTGTCACATCGGTTCAGCCGTTTTTTTGTTTATATTCAGTCGATCAGCGCCCGTTTCATGAGGGACAGATCAAATACATCGAGGTTGCTGTCCGCTGTGAAGTCGGCGGAGGCAGGAGCGTCAAGCTTTACGCCCGGTACGCAGAGAAGCCATTTCTGAAGCAGGACAAGATCAACGATGTCAAACTGCCGGTCGTTGTTGACATCACCGAGAACCGACGCAAAAAGGGCAATATCCGTTGCACGCAGATCCTCGATCAATGCCCACTCATTGGCGCTGTCCTGCACGAACATCCGCAGGGAGTCCAGCGTGTCACCGGCGTGCATCTGCATCGTATCGTTCAGGGGGATGCGCCATTCCGCCACGCCGCCGCTGAATTTGCAGATCGCCTGACAATCGTCACCGCCGCTGAAATACACAAAGCCGTTGCTGGCGTGATACATCCAGGTCTGCTGTTCGGCTGCCGGGGTTTTCCATTGCAGATTGTAGACCGGCGCTGCTGCCGTATCCGGCACGACAGCACAGAGGTACACATAGCTGCTGTCCGACGTCAGGTACAGCCTGCTGTTGTCCGATTCGGCAATGAGGTCTGTCCCCTGCCATTCCCGTTCGCGCATGACGCCATCGATCGTGATCTTGCCGTTGAAATCGTAGACCGTGCCGTCCGAGGGGGCATTGCCTTCCTCGCAAAGCTGCGTCTGCTTTGCGTCCGGGTCAGCCGCAACCGTCACAGTACCAAGGTAATTCGCCCCCAACGTGCCGCTGTAAACCGCAGGATTTGCAAAGCGAACCGTTCGCTGCGTGCTCTCCGGGTCAGGCGTGCCGGCGGTCAGTTTGAGGTAGATCTTCCAGTCGCCTGTGGCAATGTCCGAGGGGAGCGTCAGGTGCAGCGATTCATTCGTCGTGCTGGCAGACAGCCACGTCCGGTCGTCAATGTCCGTATCGCAGACCAGATACCTGCCGTCCTGTTCGAGGATGACTTCGGCGTGCTGTGCCTTGATGGGGTTGGCAAAGCCGGTGTTTTCCACCGCAAACTGTACATCCACTTCCCCGCCCTGCTTCACTTCCGGCGTCAGCGCACTGCTGCGCAGGACAAAGCGGTAGCCGATGTGGTCACGCATGAACTGGTACACCGTTTCGCCGTAGTAGGCAGAATTGTCGCTGGGCTGGGTGTCGAGCGCTTCGGTGTAGGTGAAGTCCCTGTACAGTCCCCAGAGGTTGGAATTGATATAGCTCAGATGCGTCCGGTACATTTCCGGGATGGCGTTTTCGGGGAGATAGGTGTCGTATTTCTGCGCAAATTCGATATCGCCGGAGAACTCACCGCCGTAATACGTGTGCGTCATCTGCTGCTCCATGAACTGCACAGAGGTGCTCCGGTCGGGACCCAGAAACGTCCCCAGATCGGAGTCCGACCCCATGTAACCGTCGTTATACAGCCCGATGCGTGCGGCGTCCGTACCGATCTCGGTCACGTAAGTCCCAAATTCCTCCTGTTTCAGGTTCGCCCACTGGCAGATGGTGTTCGGAGTGCGGACGGTGACGGAAACGCTTTTGGGGACGATTTTCAGGAGTGCATCAAGCAGCTTCGCCTTGTCCTCCAGGGAGGTGTATTTGCCGCTGTGCTGCTCTCCCCAGGCGCCGACAAAGCCGCTTTCCACGTACATCAGGATATCCTCATAATCTTGAAGAAAGCCGTCTGCATCGATCTGTCCGATGTGATGCAGCATTTGCGCAAAGGTCGCAGGTTCAGGATTTGTCGTGCCGTTTGCGTCATAGCGGAACCGCAGTCCGACCGTACAGCCGTTCTTCCGGCAGTTCTCCAGCGTTCCACGGATGCCCTGGAAAAAGCTCTCGTCAAGGTCATAATCCTCCCCACCGTTGACACCGCTTGAAAAGGCGCCGATGTCAATGAACAGCACGACCAGACTGCCGGTCGGGTTTTTGACCGGGGTATCACCCGGCTTGCAGACGTACCAGACGGCGGACGTGTAACCGGCGCCGGGATTGTTGATGGTCGTGACGCTCTCGCTGTAATCGATCCCGGCATCACGCAGCGTTTCTGCCGCCCTCGCCGGAAACGGCATCTGGCTCACACCGAGGATCACGGCGCAGAGCAGGGCGAGCGCCTTTTGTTTGGAAATCCGATGCATTTTTCTACCTCCTTGCGTTAGGATGATTGGTTATAACCATTATAACACATCGACATTCGTTTTGCAAGACGCAAAAAAGGCCGGAAACCCGGTCTTTTCAGTCTGTCAAAAAAACATTCTTTAAAACGTGAAGCAAACGCAAAAGTTTTTTGTCCAGCTTTTTTCAAAAAGCTGGTCAGGTCCAGGGCTGAAAGCCCTGGTCGCCGTCCGGTCGGTTTTTTATCCAAGCCCGACACTACTCGTCTTCGAGCAACATCCTGCCTCATCCTCGGTCGCAGACGGCGAAATCTCCTAATGCTGCGCTTTTT
>CACXGK010000048.1 GCA_902767115.1 uncultured Ruminococcus sp. | reverse complement strand
GAGCTTGCCGGTGCCCATGTTGGTGATCTTGTAGTACTTGCCGTAGCTGCTTTCACCGACGTAATCAAACCGCCAGTTCTCGTTCTGCACGCCGTTGGTCGTCCATGTGCTGAGCGCAGATTTGTCGGTGTAGCCGGAAATATTCAGATTCCGGCTGTTGTCGTAGGTGCTGATGCGGAGAAGCTGCGCAGGGTGATCCACACTGGCAGCGTTTACTGTCATCGCCTGTGGAAACACCATGCCGAGGATGCCGAACAGCATGACCAGTACGACCAGAATTGCATACAAATGATTCGCTTTTGTTCGCTTCATAAGTACCCTCCTGTTCTGAAATTTGCATTAAATGGATGCGGATGCGTTGAATCTAATTTCAGTATAGCATAAAGAAAATTGCAAATCAATCACATATGGTGACTATTTTATGACGGATTATGATATTTATCTTTGGATAAATGTAAGGAAAAGCTCATCCCTGTGATACGGGGATGAGTCTTTCTCTTTCTGGCAATTGACTTTTTCGATCGTATTTGGTATAATGGCTGTATATGTTTAGCATCTGACTTGCTCATGAAAATTAGAATTATTGCATTGGGGGAACATAATCATATGAAAAAAGCACTTAAAATAACAGGAAAGATACTGCTCGGAATACTGATCACACTTGTGGCAGCGATCATGCTACTGCTTGTCGTAAGGCTGATCGGCAAGTCGATCAACGGCAGAACGCCCGACGGCGGCATCAACGAATCTAAGCTTGTCGATATCAACGGCACACAGCAGTGGATCAATATCTACGGACAGGACAAGGATAATCCCGTTCTACTGTATCTGCACGGCGGTCCCGGTTCTGCAACAAGTCCATACGACT
Organism: uncultured Ruminococcus sp.; assembly: GCA_902767115.1. Classification (GTDB taxonomy): domain Bacteria; phylum Bacillota; class Clostridia; order Oscillospirales; family Ruminococcaceae; genus UBA3855. The sequence continues at coordinate 16,392 of CACXGK010000048.1, read as the reverse complement.
ATGCGTTCACAAGAAAATGGAGCGATGTTTATACGGTGGTCACATGGGATCAGCGAAACTGCGGAAAAAGCTACGACACCTCAAAGACAGATACCATCACCGCAGACATCATGATGCAGGACGGCAAGGAAATGACCGAATATCTGCTCGACTACATGGGCAAAGATAAGATCACCCTTCTGGGACATTCCTGGGGTTCGCTGTTCGGCGCAAACTTAGCGCTCGCATATCCTGAATACTACGATGCATTTATCGGCACGGGACAGTTCATCGACGATCAGGAGAATGAAAGGAGACTTTACGAAGCGGCGCAGAAGTGGAGCGATGGTGACGAAGAAGGAAAGGCGCTGCTTGCAAAATGGTCTCCCGACAGCGCAAACACCGAAGAATCTCTCATGGCAAGAAATGAAATTATGGACAGATACGGCTATGGTATGATGAAGGATGGCACAGATTATAGCGTCTTCACTACGATACTGTTCAACCCGAACTATACGCTCAAGGAGTATTACGGATTTATCAATACTCTCAATGATTCACAGAAGCCGTATTTGGATTTTTTCCTGGGCGATATGTCAAAGCTGTCACTGCTGGGCAGATATGATTATCAGGTACCCTACTACAATATCAACGGCGATATGGATTATCAGACCAATTACTGGCTTGCCTGTGAATATTTCGAGCAGGTGAACGCTCCCGAAAAGGAGATGTTCGTGATGAAGGATGCGACCCACGGTCTGCTGGAATCCCGTTCGGAGGAGTTTTCAGAATTATTACACAAGATCGCAGAAAAGCAGACGAACTGACAAAACGTGGGGAGCGTACAAATAAAAAAGCGCTGAAAATCTTTGGAAAGATATTGCTCGGACTTCTGATACTGATAGCGGTATTCCTTATCGTTTTGACGATATACAATCAGATCATGCTCAGAAAGAATAAAGACCTTAGAGCACAACCTTGTAAGCAGCCCTCATCAGCGACGGTATCGCTCACGTGGTATCTTAATTGATCGCTTACAAATGCGGGATGCTATCCATCAAATCTTCCCAAAATCAGAAAACGCCTTCGCAGCGTCACTTTCATCCCCGACATACCAGTAATCGCAGAAGTCGCCGCCGAGGATCTCCGTTTGGGTGCGAATCAGTCTGGCATGAAGGACTTCCGCAAGTGCGTGGTCGGTCCTGCACAGATACGGCAGCAAGTGCTCGCAGCCATGCGCTTTGGCGTGTCGGGCGATCGGGCATCCAATCAGGTGAAAGCAGCAGCCCTCCTGCCGGTTGTCGGGATTGATCGCAACGTCCCAGGCATCCGCCCACTCCCCTTTCGCACGATGGAGCCGCAGTTTTTTCTCGTAACGCTGGTATATTCGCAGCATGAGCCGGAACGGGAGCTGGTGCTTGTTGGCATCCACCAGCTTGCCAAGGAAACGCAGCTTGTCGATATGCCAGCCGTGGATCACCTGAAACGCCTCACCATCGATCACATGGTCGCTGGCTTCATAAAACGCAACGATGCACAGCCAGGTGTCTATCGTATCCGCCATCGCACCCTTGCCGATGTCTGGCTTTTGCGCAAGGAGCCTTGCGTATGCCGCATCGGCTTTCCGGCAGATCTCCTGCTTTTTGTCCGGCAGATATTTGTCGATATAGCGCTCGAATCATTTGCCCCACGACTTGGGATACGTGTGTTTCCACATCCTGCTCACTCCTTCCGGAAGCTGACTATCATCGGTTAGTCTAAGCATACTTCCGTTCTATTATAGCACACTCTCCTGCAAATTGCAAGGGCAAATCCAACGGATGCAGAGCATATCCCGTTCTCACGTCCGGGATTTTTTTGTGTAATATGACAAATACGCAGAGTAAGCATTGACAAACTAATTACTTTGTGCTATGATGTAAAACAGTGCTGCGCAACACTGTTTTGAATCGAGGTGACGACATGGCAAACCGTACTCCGGGTGTGACGGAGAAACTGCTGGAAACGGCAATGCAGGAGTTTCTTTCCTGCGGCTACAGAAACGCCTCCCTGCGGACGATCGCAGAAATCGCCGGCACATCGCCCCGTGCTGTATACACCCGATACAGCGACAAGGAGGGCTTGTTTGCGGCGCTCGTTTCCGAGCAGGCGGAAACGCTCAAATCGATGTTCCGCCGCTATATGGCGGATTATCACGACAAGCCCGTTGACGAGCAGAAGCAGCTTTTCCATGACGAGGCGTTTGACTCGGAATACCAGGGCTATATCGAGGCGAGCATCGACTATATCTATGCCAACTGGAATGCCTTCAAGCTGCTGATCTGCGGCAGCGAAGGAACGAAATTCAGCGGATTTGTCGATGAGATCGTGGAGATCGAGGAGCATTACACGCTGCTGTACATCGAGTTCACCGGCAACGATGTGGTCGCTTCCGGCAGAGCAAATCCGAAGCTCATCCATCTGCTTTGCAGCTCGTTTATCCACGGCTTTTTTGAGATTGTGCGCCACGATATGCCCAAGGAGGAAGCAGTGACCTATATTGGTCAGTTGCAGACGTTCTTTGCGTGCGGCTGGGATCAGTTATTTCGCCCGTGAGTGCGGGCGATTCACTCAGAAGTATAGTTAGCATACGCTAACCGCATAAAGATTTGGAGGAAATTGTATGAAGAAATGATTGACACTCTCACTTGTCCTGACCTTTGGTCTGTCCATCTGTGGCTGCGGTGCAGCAGGCAGCAATGCAAGCACCGCAGCCACAGAGCCATCCACGATCGCCGCACCAGAAACAACGGAAAGCACCGATGCCGAAACTACCCCGGAATCCAGCGAGGAACAGACCTCTGACACCATCGAGATCGGCACAGCGCAGGAGCTTGTGGATTTTGCAAAGAGCGTCACGGACGGCTCGATCAGCGGCGCTGCAGGGATGACCGTTCTGCTGACAGCCGACATCGACTGCAAGGACGTGGAATGGACGCCCATCGGCACGATGGATCTGGAGGATATGGGGAACTATTCCTGTATGTTCCAGGGCGTTTTTGACGGGCAGGGACACACGATCTCGAACGTGACATTCGATTCCGATTATCCGATCTGCGGTGTTGGCATCATCGGCATGAACCTCGGCGAGGTCAAGAATCTGACCGCTGAGAACATCCAGATCCACTGCACGGACACCTATTCCATGGCGATCGGCGGCGTGGTCGGCTACAACATGGGCGAGATCCACGACGTCAAGCTCACCGGTGAGAACGAGATTGCCGGCGTGAATGCGACCGGCGGTATCACGGGCGGTTCGACCAATCATGTGCATGACTGCGAGGTGGACGGCACGACCATCCGGGTGCTGGGCGACAATGATTTCTCCGACGGCAGGATCGTGCAGTGCGACGTGGCGGAATGCGGCGGACTCATCATCGGCGGCAGCTTTGGCGGCACGATGGAAAACTGCACAGCGAAGGGCAAGATCATCGCAGAGGGCAATGAACCGGTCGGACTGGGCGGCATTGCCGGGTGCCTGGAAATGATGGATTCCGTGACAAACTGCACGGCAGACGTGGAGATCGTTTCCGCAAAGGGCGGTCATGCGATCGGCGGACTTTGCGGCTACAGCGGTACGCATTCGGTCGGCGACATTGCGCTGGCGACTGAGGGCGTGGAGACACATGAATATCCGGGCATCATCCAGAACTGCGAGGTGACGGTCAAAATGGACATTCCAGGTGCGACCCATGTGGGCGGTCTGATCGGCACCGGGCTGTATTACTACGGCGAGGAAACGGCGTTCCAGATCGTGGACTGCACGGTCAACGGCGAGATCCTTGGTGCGGTGACACCGGGCGCTGTGGCTGGCAGAGCGGAGCACAGCGTGATCGAAAGCTGCGATGCGACTGTGACCCTCGACGGCGAAGCGCTGACGGACGAGATCGGCAAGACCGACAAGATGTACGAGAGCTCCGACCAGGGCGGCGACGAGGCATCCGAGGAAGTCTCCGAAGAAAAGCCGGCAGCATAAAGGAGCGAAATATGGGACTTTTCAAGAATTATGTAAGTCAGACCCGGAAGCCGGAGGGCGTGCTTGGCAAAATGATGCTTAGTGGCATGAACAGCGGTCATGCGAAAATGGCGGACTGGGGCATGGCGCATCTGACAGGCATTGCACCGCAGGAAATTGCGGAGCTCGGATGCGGCGGCGGTCGAAATGCCGGCGAGCTGCTGCAAAAATACCCGAAGGCAAAGGTCACAGCCGTCGATTATTCGCCGCTTTCCGTTGAAAAATCGCAGGAATACAACAAGGACATGATCGCAGCCGGACGCTGCATCATGCAGCAGGGCGATGTGTCGGCGCTGCAATTGCCGAAGGCGCATTTTGATCTGGCAACGGCATTTGAGACCATTTACTTCTGGAAGGATCTGGAGAAATGCTTTGCGCAGGTCGCAGGGGTTTTGAAAGACGGTGGTACATTTTTGATCGTGAACGAATCCGACGGCACCGATAAATCCAGCCTGCAATTTGAAAAGATCATCGACGGCATGAAATGCTATACGCCGCAGGAGATTGCATCTGCATTGAAAACAGCCGGGTTTTCCATCGTGAAAACCGACCACCACCCCGACAAGCCGTGGACCACGGCCATCGCAAAGAAATGAGGAAAAATATGAATACATGGACTAAAAAGAATGCACTCTGGCTTGTGCTGTATGTGGTGCTCTACGTCATTGCGACCGTGGTCGTTTGCGTGCTGGGGTCGCTGCATGGACTGCTGTTCGTGCTGTATCAGATCACGGCGGCGATCCTGGTCACCGGTGTTGCCGGAAAGGCATTTGACCGCATCAAAGCACCGGGTGTGGCTGCGTGTCTGGGACTTGGTATGATCTTGACATTTTTCCTGATCCAGGATGCGAACCTCTGGCACTGTGTTCCGATCGTTGTGATCGCTGTACTTGCGGAGATCGTGCGTGGGCTCTGCCGCTATGAAGCGCCCGGAAATCTGATCGCCAGCATCATCATGTCCTTCTCGACATTCGGCTATTACGGGCAGATCTGGTTCAACCGGGATTACACCTACGAGTGCGCCGTGGAGGAAATGCCGGCAGGCTATGCGGAAACACTCATGCAGTGCAGCCCCGGCTGGGCGTTGCCGATCGTTGTCCTTGCAGGCATCGTGATCTCGGTTCTCGTGTACAAGCTGACAGCAAAACTGTTCCGGTTTGAAGCCGCATGAGTTTGCTTTGCTGACAACTTGCTGATTATCTATCCAAACAAAAATGGCAGCATAGCATTATGCTGCCATTTTCATTGCATCTCACACCCGATGGTGACCTCAAAGCTTCCCTCATCCAACTGCGCCCCGACCGACCAACCGAGCCAGTCGCAAAGCAGCTTCACGACATACAGTCCCAGTCCGCTTCCGCCTGCCGTCCGTGCATCCATACGGTAAAACGGCTCGAACACCCTATCCACATCGAGCGAGGTGCTGTCCGCAAGGGTATTGCGCACACGGAGCATCACCTGTTTCCCTTCCTGCCTTAGCGTCACGCCGAAGCTGTCTGTCGTGTATTTCTGCGCATTGGACAGGAGGTTTTGCAGGATCCGTGTCAGGCAATGCGCATCCGCCTGTAACACGATATCATCCGCAATTTCAAAATCCGTGACCTTGACTGGCTGTCTGTAATCACTGTCTTTCAGCTTTACAAGCTCCTGCGAAAAACGGCGGATATTCGTTTTCAGCAAATGATATTTCCACAGTATCACAAGAAGGCACACGCCGATCGCTGACAACAGAAATTCCATAGCGTGTCCCTCCTGATCGTCACATTACTGCCGGGGTCGTATTCTTAAACTCTCTTTTCCATGTGCCATATGTAAATACAGCGATCGCCAGAGTTAACACAAACAGAATGACTTCCAGCAAAATAGAATTCACACCGCTCTGCTGAAGCACAACAAGCACGCCGTCAAGCAGCGCATGGAAGAAGATCGCCAGCGGATAGAACACTGCCTTGTTCTTGACAACAGCCGTCCAGACAAGCACCGACAAAGCGATATGCAGCATGACAGCCGTGATCCGTTCTGCGCCTGAGAGCAGGAACATATAGGATGGTGCATCTATAAGCTGTGAGATCACTGCCTGCATCTGTTCTTTTTGTTCAGCCGGAACGGCATCTAACAGCTTGTCCGTCAGCCCCGCATTGATCGTGACGGAATATACGATATTGTTGATCATCATGGTACCGACAATCATAAATGCCTCAAAGCAGCCATGTCCTGCTCCGTACATCAGTACATTGTGCGGATTATCGTAGTGCTTTTTCATCAGGAACTTCATGGCGAGGAATCTGCCGGTTTCCTCAAAAATGCCTGCTGCAAGCCCTCCGTACAGTGCATAGAGCCACATATTATCCGTGATCGCAGTCCCCGAAATACCCAGTACAACCGTATGCATGAGCTGTTCCAGTATCAATGCAAATACCAGAAATACGCCGCAGCCTATAAAATAGGGCAAGACAGCCGTGTGGAATTTCTTCTTGATACAGACAGGCAGAAATACCGCCAGGAGAATGATGAAGGCAAGTGTCATGGCCATACATACAATAGAAATACCGGATACCATAGTGGGCATCTCCTTTCGTTACGTGAATTTGTGCGGTTCAAGGTCGATCTTCTTTTGCAGTGTGAAATAGCCAATAAGATAGTATATCGCACAGGAAACAACCGCCGAGACAATGACCTTTATCATAAAGCCGTCAGTTATGTCACGGACAAGCAGTGTACACTGCCCGAAGCAGAGCAGAGACAGTGGAGAACGTGCCACTGCTTCCATGTCAGAGCCATTTAACATAAGCAGCATCACACTAAATACAGGAGCGAATGTACCTATCTTTAGCAGTGGGCTGAGAAAGACTATACAAAGAGTTGCCCTGATGCACAGGATACAATAGATCAAGAGTCGTTCCACTGTCTGCAGACTTCTGTCATTGATAAGGCTTACGATTGCTGCTGCGGCAAGAAAAGCGAAGATAGACGGCAGTATCACAAGCGTTTTTCCGAGAATGATCTGGTGCGGTCGGAATCCTGCCATGATCTCATACATCTGTATTCTTTCAGAATAGCTGTAACAGAGGACAATCACCGGAATGAACAGAAAAATAAACATCGCCATGAAACCAGGCTGTGAAAAGGCTTCTGCCAGATTCGGATTCAGCAAAAATCCTGTTACGCTCACCACAACAGCGGCTATGAATACGGCGGTCAGCGAAACGATCTTTTGCTTCATGATAAACATTTGCGACCTCATGATATTATTCATGCCTGCCACCTGCCTTTTCGAGATAATAGTCCTCTAAATTCTGCCCTTCTTCATTCAGCTTTGTGATAACAAGCCCGTTGTCCGTCAGCGTTTTCGAGATGTGGTGAATAGCCCCAAGCTGCTCGAAAATCTGTATCTCTTCACCGTGAACGACCTTGTAATCATGAATGGACAGCTTGTCCTCCAGGACTGTCGCCGTTTTGTTGATGTCACCTGTGCGCAGGGCGATGTGGTTCCGACACTTGACGAGGAGCTCCTCACGGCTCAGGTTTTCAACGAGGTTTCCGTGGCTGATGATGGAAAAATCTGTGCAAAGCTCGGACAACTCCGACAGCAGATGGCTTGAGATCAGAACCGTCACGCCCCATTCCTCCTGCATCCGCTTGATGAGCTGCCGAACTTCCACGATACCCTCCGGGTCAAGTCCGTTCACAGGCTCATCGAGCACCATGATCTCCGGCTTTGGCAGCAATGCCATACCGATGCCAAGGCGCTGCTTCATGCCGAGGGAGAATTTCGCAGCTCTCTTTTTGCCGGTTCTTGCAAGCCCCACAAGCTCCAAGATCTCGTCAATGCGATTTTTGTCCAGATAGCCCCTCAGATAGCGGATATATTCAAGATTCTCACGAGCCGTCATAGAGCCTGCAATGATCGGCTGCTCGATCATGAAGCTCATTCTGGCACGGGACGCATCCAGATGCTCAGAACTGCCGAACAGCTCCAGTTCTCCCTTTGAGGGAAAGAAGAATCCTGCCAGTATCTTCATAATCGTGGTCTTGCCTGCTCCGTTCGGTCCGATCAGTCCGCAGATATGCCCACGCTCCACCGTCAGGCTGAAATCGTGCAGGACTTCCTGCTTTTTGTAGGACTTGCAAAGTCCTCGCATGGTGATCACACTATTTTCCATAGCGCCGCCCCCTCTTGTTGATTTCGTTACTACCATTCTAACGGATATTGGGAAAGAAAAGGTTAAGCGAAGGTTCGGAAAAGGTTAATTTACCAGACGATAGCCCATACCCCAGACCGTTTCGATATACGCATTGTCGGGGTCAAGCTTTTTGAGCTTCTAGCGGATATTGCTCATAATGCATTACGGATGCTTTTTATCGACCACACCACGTTTTTTCTCAGGATGCAGTTCATAGTAGCGCTTCTTGTCAGCGTACATTCGCTCGTCGGCGTTATGCAGTGCGATCCTCACGTTTTTCACACTGCTCTCGTAAGCGGTGCCGACTGCAAATACGACATTGCCGTATTTCTCAGATGCTGCATGGAGTTTCGCAGTCTTTTCCAGCAGCTCCTCCTCAGTGACATTTGTCAGAACCACCACAAACTCATCGCCGCCTGCACGGAAGATCTCGTGAATTGCAAATACATCCCGGAGCGCATTTGCTGCATTTTTCAGCAGCCTATCCCCGGCATTGTGCCCTTCGCCGTCATTCACAGCTTTCAGACCGTTCAGATCCGCAAACAGGACACCAACAGACGCATCCGATGGGCTTGCAGCCAGGGCATCTATGAAATGATTCATTTCATTGCGGTTCATCACGCCCGTGAGCATATCGGTCGAGCTGAGAACATGAAGCCTGTCCATCATCCGGTAGCTGTACAGCTCGGATGCGAGGATAAAGGTGGTCAGTTCAAAGGTTTCCTTGATCGTTTCCGCCTTGTCAGCGTCAAAATTGACCGCCCAGATATAGCCGAGCAGCTCGCCCTTGAATTCCAGCGGAAACAGGACGATGGTTTTTCCGCCTGCTTCCGTAATGGATCGATGCCAGATCGGATTGCGTTCCCGGACGATCTCCATGTCATGCTCGTTCTTGACGATCAGGCAATTGCTGCCGGAGATCGTATCCTTCCACGAATCCGCAATGTCATAGAAGGCGTCATCCACGTAGTGCTCCATCGACAGCAATTTGGAATTTTCGGAGAACGCTTCACACAGCACAGAGCACGTCCGCTTTTCTGTATCCATCAGCAGGATGCAGCAATGCTCGGAACCGCAGAGATCCCGGATGTCCTTGCAGATCGAGGTCATGGTATCCTTGAAATCATCAGGGCTTCTCAGCTTGATACAGGTCTCCAGAACTGCCGATGCGATGTCGGCGGAAATGGTGGACAATCGTTTCGCATCAGGCTTGAAATTGATCTCCATGATATACATACAGTAACAGATATCGCCGTCATCGGGAACCAGCGGCAGAAATGTCATATTGAACCACACATCAAATCTTGCCGGATGTGCATAGGCATGGAGGCATTTTTTGTTGACCGCAGCGTTATAGCAGGCATCCTCGAAATTCATGTCACGGGTCAGATACTCGGTGTACTCGCTGTTCGGCACAAATTTCCGGGACAGCATAGCCATGTTGTCAGGGGGATGCTCGATGCTGTCAACGTAAAGCTTGTTTCCTGTAACGATGCGGACCTTGCCATAGTTTCCATGTTCAAGTTTCTCTACAGAAACAATGCAGGCTGCTGTTGGCACGCTTTCTACAACTGCTTGAAAGTTCATAGGCTGTCCTCCTTTGTAGGATATCTATCCTTATTATAGCACATATGCATTTATTTTTCAATAGCTTTGCTCGATTTTATGTTAATATTTTCCAAAACATAAAGATAAGGACAGGTTTCTCGTTGCCGCAGGGCTTTTCCTGTGCATTGCTGCTGCCAGATTCAATGCTGCCCTGCCAGCTGCTTTTCCAGCTCGGCAGTGCTGTGACGATGCCCGTGCTGTTCGTCGGTCAGGTAAGCGAGCGCTAACACACGGCTTTATTATACTATGCGCTATTGCAAGAGCCTGCGGCAGAGAACCCTTTCCAGACAAAACGGCTGCGCAGCCTTTCGGTCACGCAGCCATTTTTGGATTATTATGTTTTTTGACGCTTGAGGGCAAGCACATACAGAACGAATGCCACCGCACACGCTCCCAGAAAGAAACAGACCGAGATCACGCCGATCTTTTCTTCGCTGCAGATCATGATCTCCCACCAGAAGAACATCAGACCGCAGATGACTTTGAGCTTGTCCGTCAGTGAAACGAGGGCGGATTTCTGTGCCTTGCCTGCCCGGACGCCGATGATCTCCAAAATCAACAGCATCACGATCAATACGATCTCCGGTGCCAGGATCCAGCGCTTATCGAGGTATGCCCCGACATTTGCAAAATAGGCGAGCCCCATGTAATCCGGGTTGCCGTACAGTGCTTCATCCCCTGGCAGGCGTTCCCAGACTTCGGCAAGGATGCCGATATTGCCAGCCGCCAGCAGCCACGCCACCAGACGGCAAAGGCGATGCCTGACATTCGTATCCATGCGTTTCTTTTCGGTACGGTGCCGGATGCAGGTGAGATTCATGCAGAAAACACCGATCAGCAGCAGCGACGTATTGACTATGTCAAACACGCCAAACCCCTTCCGATCCATCGGCACCTGCATGGAGACAGACCATGACCACTGTGCGAAAAACACGCACCACTGTGTCAGGAACACATCCAAGGTCAGCAGCAGCTCTGTTTTGAACAGACGCTCGCCTGCTTCGTCAATGCGCATTCCGGTCTGTTTGGTGAGAATGAGATGATCGGCGACCGCAATGCCGCCTATGATCAATCCGCTGATGATGTGTGGATAAAACCCGTAGAATTTTGACGCCACAACGTCAAAATTCCCGTCCGCCGAAAAGTGCATCCCCACTTCCTCCGGCAGCGAACCCCATCGTATCAGGTAGTAGACGAGACTTGCCAGGATCAGCAGCACATCCGCCCAAAACCAGATACGATGGATCCATTGGACTGTTTTATTCATGTCAGACGTTCCGGATGAGTTTATCCACAACGAGCTCGGTGGTATCCGATTTCAGCCAGACCTTCACATCGTCGGCGACCTTGGCAATGATGGACTTTTCGAGTTCGTCCCATTCCTCCTTCGCCTTTGTTCTGTCAGGTTCCAGTTGATTCCGGTAGGAACGAAGTGACCAGTAGGCTTCCTCCAGTCCCGTATCCGTGATCTCACAGCGGTGCGCACCCATCTCGAACCAGTTATTCATGGCAGAAAACTCATTGATGTACATACCGTCTGCTGCGTTCTGCGCACTGATGCGGAAGGACTCCCGGATCTTGCCGAGAATGCCTTTCGCATTTTCATTCTTCCGGCTCGTTGAAACGGACAAAAGCTGCTTGTCCTGCTGTTCATTAGCAGATTTCTTAGTGGAAAGGCAGATGCGGCAATGCAAGCCGTCCTCAGCGTTTTCGCTCTCAAACCAGAGATTCCCCATAAAATCATCCATAATGCCATGCACCATGCTGACAAGCTCCTCCGTCAGCAGGCGGATATGCATCGCATTCTTGCCGTCAAGCCGGTGATAGCGAATGAACTTTTCGGCAGATGCGATCGCTTCTTCCTTTCCTCGCAGATCGCTGTAGATCTGGATCACGTCACTTTTCATTTTGCTTCTCCTTCGGTACCAGCTTGACAGCCAGCATAGTCAGGTCGTCGAACTGCGGTGCCTCACCAACAAATTCGTCAACAGCCTGCTTCATATTCCGCAGCAAGCCCTTGGGCTCTGCGCCAGGATCCTGGTTGAGCGCCTTGAGCATACGGTCAGTGCCGAACAGCTCATTATTGGCATTGGTCGCCTCTGCAACACCGTCCGTATACAGGAACAGTGCGCCGCCCATTTCCAGTTGGAATTCGTATTCCTTAAAGCGCATTCCTTCCATTCCGCCAATGACAAATCCGTGCTTGTCCTTGAAGATCTCGAATTCGCCGTTTGCCTTGCGGAGGATGGGATACTCATGTCCGGCATTGGCTGCTGTGACCTTTCCGGTCGAGATTTCCAGAATACCGAACCATACGGTCACGAACATTTCCTCATCGTTGTTCTTGCAGATCTGGGTATTGACCTGTTCGAGCACCTTGGCAGGGCTGCCGCCCATCATTGCGTAGTTGCCGACCAGGATCTTGGACATCATCATAAACAATGCCGCCGGAACGCCCTTACCGGAAACGTCCGCCATAACCAGACCCAGATGGTCATCATCGATCAGGAAGAAGTCGTAGAAGTCGCCGCCGACCTCCTTGGCAGGGGTCATGGATGCGAAAATGTCAAACTCCGGACGCTCCGGAAATGCCGGGAAAATATTCGGGAGCATATCTGCCTGGATGCGTGTTGCCAGTTCAAGTTCTGCGCCGATGCGTTCCTTTTCGGCTGTGATGCGTGTGATCTGGTCGATGTAATCTCTGGTGCGCTTGGAGAGCTTTGCAAATGCCTCTGCCAGCACCTCAATCTCATCATTGGTCTTGTACGCATCCTCCATCTCGAAGGCAAGATCGCTGTCATTGATCTCGCTCATGCGCTCTGTCATGCGCTCAACGGGCTTGACGATTCTGCCAGCCACCGTCAGCGCACCAATGGATGCCAGCACCAGAATGATCGCCGTCCACAGCAGCAATGTACGCTTTGCATGAGCGGAACCAGCTTCGTAGTCTTCCAGTGCCTCGTCGCTGATGGATTCATAGGCTGCAAGCATCGCCTTTGTGGGCTGATCGGACAACTCCTTTTCCACGCCGGAAATAACGGTCCAGCCAACAGTCCCCATCGGCGCACCGCAAAGATAGTAATCCTTGCCATTGACCGGGACGGTTTCCAGCGCCGTATCCGCCTCAAGAGCCTGGGTCACAAATGTGCCGAGCTCCTTGTTGTCGCCGCTGCGCAGGTCAACACTCTCATCAGAAGTGACTGCCTTGAACTCACCCTCTTTTTCGGGCGAGAAGATCACTTCGCCGTCCTCATTGATGATGCAGGTAAAGCCGCCGTTCTTATTGGACTGGGCAACATACTCCGAGATATTGGTCAGGAAGATATCCGCACCGACCACTGCGACCAGCTTGCCGTTGACATAGACCGGTGCTGCACAGACCAGACCCGGAATGTCCGTAAAGGCATCCAACTCAATGCCGGTAAAGTACAGCTCGCCGGCTTCCACAGCGCCCGTGTACCACGGTCTCTGGCTCACCTCAAAGGTCTCCACATCGCCGTTTTCATCAAAATAGGAACCCGCACGGTCGTCCACGAAAATGATATTGCCGTGCGTGGTGGCAATGAAGCAGGAATTGAGGACATTGGAATTTCTGTACATGGCAAGCATCATCTCGCCCATGTTGGCAGCCAGACCCAGATCCGGGTCATCTGCCGGATTGACAGCCGCTTCGTGCTGTAGCTGCACAGTCGGGATGCCATCGTTGCTGCGCTTTGGCTCATAGACCGGCTTGTCCGAGAATTCACTTTTGTGCGAGAAGATATATTCGGCATACTCCTGCATGGTGAGGACATTGCCCCTCGCCTCGGAAAACAGATTATCCGCCATATACGCCTGCATTCTGGCACTCTGTGTCATTGTTACGCTGAGTGTGCCGGACATGGTCTGCTCACTGATCTGCGTGATGGAGGTTTTCTGCTCATCCGCAGACTTCTGCACGATACCGCTTAGCTGACCCGAAAGATACATTGCTACCGAAACATACAGTCCGACGAGCATCAGAATAAAGATCAGCACAAGATTCAGGATTTTTTGCTGTAATCCGCCGAATGTTAATCCGAATTTTTTTAGCATCAGATCACCAAACCTTTTTTCAGTGTCAGGATGTTATGCCCGTCAAGATAAGTATACTTGACGTCATCCATACTTTTCTTCACCATAAAAATGCCAAGTCCGCCGATCTGCCGTTCCTCTGCGGAAAGCGTTACATCCGGATCCGCTTTCGCAAGCGGATCATACGGAACGCCACCGTCAATGAATGTGATGTCCACCGACGGCGGATCCTCCAGAATTTCCACACGAACCATTGCCGTGCCGACCTCCGGATTATAGGCATAATGCGCAATGTTGACAAAGATCTCCTCCACTGCGATATCGATCTGCATCTGGATCTTCATCGGACAATCAGCCGCTTCGAGCTGCTCGTCCACAAAGGCAAGAACCTGCGGAAGATTCTCCGTCCTTGCTTCGATTTCCAGTTCTTTCATGTCATCCCCCTTACTCGATCGTCAGGATATCCGAGAAACCTGTGACCTCAAAGATCTCCAGAATATCTTCGCTGACATGGATGAGCTTCATGCTGCCCTGCTTGTTCATGACCTTCTGGGCAGACAGCAGCACACGAAGACCTGCGGAAGAAATATACTCGACCTCTGCAAAATCAAAGATCAGCTCTGTGACGCCCTCATAGCTGCCCTTCAGCTCCTGCTCCAGGATGGGGGCAGTTGTTGTATCCACTCTGCCGCTGATGTACATGGTGAGGATTCCGTTATTCATGTTCTTGTTGATGTTCATAGTATTTGATTCCTTTCAAAATAGATTTGCAGATGATTGATCTGCGGATTTATTCGTGTCAAAGCCAACAGCTTTGTACGAGCCTGAAAAATGGGGTGCAGAGCAGGGCAGTTTCAGATGCTGTGTTCCTGATAGAACTTCATTTCCAGAAACGCTCTTGTTTCCTCTGCAAAGCTGTACTGCGACATATACTCGCCCATATAATGGGAGATCGCATAGGGGTCGCCGTCCAGATAGCGGTAGTAATCACAGTCGAGCAGATCCGTATGGATCCCGAAGGTACCGCCGGATTTCACGACCAGATCCTTGACACCGAGCTTGGCGAACGTATCGCACAGGTCACCGAGGTAGACCCGCATCTTGCTCTTGGCGGCATCATCCGCCGGGTGATCGGGGTCAAGATTGCCGATCAGCATATCCATCGAGCAGAGCGCTCCCCTGCGATCGACGATGTAGGCAAGGAGCTCCTTGCTTTTCTGGCGTTTGAACTTGACCGGTTCCCCGTTCACAAACACCTCAAAGCACCCGAAGCACTGCACTCTGACAGGACGCCGGCTCAGATCCTGCGTCTTGTGACGCAAATGCTGGAGCGACTCCTCGATTTTCTTCTGGGAGAAAGGCTTGAGGACGTAATCGCTTGCGTAGAGCTCAAATGCCGAGGGCATATACTCTGTGTAGCCGGTCAGGAAGATGATATTGCACAGCGGATACCGCTTGACGATACGCTTCGCAAGCTCAATGCCGTCCATACCGGGCATTTCCACATCCAGGAACGCCACCTCGATGGGTTTGTCCAGTTCCTCCAGGACCCGGAACGGATCCGTGTAAAACCTGTGCTCCCCCTCCGGGTCGATCTTTTCGAGAATGCGTTTGAGCATCGTGACGATGGGACGTCGGTCGTCCACCCCAATGATATACATGATTGTCAGCTCCTTTCTGCCGATGCTTCCGGATTTGCAAAAGTATACTAATATTATAGCACACTATGGGGTCTTGGGAAAGCAGAAACGCCAAAAATGAGTGACAAAATTTTGGGGTTGGATTTGAGCAGATTATACAAATTGGAAAATTGCTCAGATCATAAGGTCCTTCACGACATCGATCAGCTCCGTGATGTAGTTCTGCGAACGGCGGATGCGTTTCTGTCCGAGCTCGCTGTCCTTTAGGTCAGTCGATGTGATGAGATACAGGAACCGCAGGGATGCCAGCAGCCGGATCTTATCCTCAATGGGTGCCAGCACTGCCTTGTCGGTCGTGCCGAAATAGTTCGAGAGGATGCGGTTCCAGATGGGAGCGCCCATATCATTCGGGAGACCCAGGAAGCTCATCATGTTGTTCGGATCGTCCTCACCGAACAGGACATAGGTCACATACAGCGCCTGCAAGTCAAAGATCGGCTGTCCGGTGGCAAGCGTATCCATATCGATGAGCATCGGCTCGTCGCCGACGAGCATGACGTTTTTCATCTGGAAATCGCAGTGAACCATGTGCAGATCCTCCGGCACCGCTTCGATCAGTGCATGGAGCTTATCATACTGCGAATCCGGGAGATACGGTTTGATTGCATCGAGGTAGGCAAAAAAGATGTTCCTTGCCATCGGAAGTGTATCAGGATCCATTACAGCACCGTGAACGACCTTGAGGAAGTCCACATACTGCTCCAGGATCTGGTCGAAATGCTCCGGTTCCTGCTTGAGCAGGTCATTGAAGGACTTGGCGTCGAGCAGCTCAAAGACAGAACCGTAATAGTCCCCGACCTTCACGATATCGTAG
>CACXGK010000047.1 GCA_902767115.1 uncultured Ruminococcus sp. | reverse complement strand
TGACGCAAATACCACGCTGAACATTTATGCGCATTCTTTTCAGGAGGCGCAGGCGAAAGCGATGACGAGCGTAGCAGATTGCATTTATCAGAAGCGTAAGACGGATGCCGGAACGGACAATGTGACGGACAGAAATTCGGCGTGAGCGTGAATTTTTCGGATTAACGGACAAACAACGGACAATCACCGTTTCCGAGCAAAAATAAATGCAGAGAAATCGCCTGTGTTTCGGGGATTTCTCTGCATTGGATTTGAATTGTGTAGTGGGATTTGAACCAGCGACCCCCTGGGTATGAACCAAGTGCTCTAGCCAACTGAGCTATACCGCCATCTCGATACGCTGCCAACTGACAGCTTTATTATTATAGCACACGAAATCCGGATTGTCAAGAGTTTTTTTGCAAAAATGTGCGGAATTGAAAAGTTTTGCACAAATGTGCAAGAATGCTTTGGAATTCACTGGAAATTTGACAGGATGAAGTGTTAGTTTTGTGGAAATGCGTATTTACAAATTTTTGAAAACGTGTTATAATAATACATGAACGGTCTGTGACCGTATCATGAAGAAAATATAGGAGGCAAACAAAATGAACGCAATCAAAAAGTACGTGGCTGAGTGCATCGGCACCATGGCTCTGGTGATCCTCGGCTGCGGCACCGCAATGCTCGTAGGATGCAGCGCTGCCAGCGGCTGCGGCTATCTTCTGACAGCACTTGCCTTTGGTCTGACCATCGTGGGCATGGCGTACTGCATCGGCAACATCTCCGGCTGCCACATCAATCCGGCAGTTTCCCTCGGCGTCCTGCTTTCGGGCGGCATGAGCGTGAAGGATTTCTGCGGCTATGTGGTATCCCAGTGCATTGGTGCTCTGCTGGGCTCCGGCATACTGGCAGCAATCTTCGGACTTGGCGGCGTGACTGACCAGACCGGCGGCTTCGGCTCCAATGGTCTTGCAGGCGTTAATGACAATGTTGTTGCAGGTCTGCTGGTTGAGGTGATCCTGACATTCTTCTTCGTGCTCACCATCCTGGGTGTGACTTCCAAGAAGGCTGGTCATGGTTCCTTCGGCGGTCTCATCATCGGCTTCACCCTCGTACTCGTACACATCCTCGGCATTGGTCTGACCGGCACTTCTGTGAATCCGGCAAGAAGCCTTGGCCCGGCGATCGTAGCTGCCTGCACCGGCAATGCTGCACCGATCGCAAGTGTCTGGGTATTCATCGTAGGTCCGCTTGTTGGTGCAGCTCTTGCTGCTGGTCTCTACAAGTGGATGGAGAACAGCAAGGAAGAGACAGAAAATAAGTAAGTTTTGCTCAGGTTTTGTTAAAGCTTTCCCCTCATGCAGAGAAATGCATGAGGGGATTCTTTTTACGTTTTGGAAAATCGAAAGAATCAGCTGCTGACCATTTCTCCCTGGCTGATGCGCTCGGCAAGGTCATTGAGATAGACCCAGCGTTCCATTTTGGCATCGAGCTGGGATTCCAGTTCATTACGCTGGAGGGTCAGCTCCTGGAGCTTGACATAGTCTGAGCCGGCTGCCTGGATGGCATGGTCGGTCTCGGCAATCTGGGCTTCGAGGGCGGCGATGTCCTCCTCGATGTGATCGTACTCCCTTTGCTCCTTGAAGGAGAATTTCAGCTTGGTCTGACCGGTGCGGACACGCTCCTTTTTGGGCTTGGCAGCCTTGGGGGCTGTCTGGGCGGATGCGGTCAGGCAGTCGATGTTGTCGGAGTAATTGCCGTTGAGCCGGATGCAGTTGCCGTCCTTGAACTGGAACAGCTCCGTGGCGAATTTATCCAGAAAATACCGGTCGTGCGACACAGCAAGCACTGCACCATCGAAGTTTTGCAGGTAATCCTCCAGAATGGTCAGCGTGATGATATCCAGGTCATTGGTCGGCTCGTCCATCAGCAGGATGTTGGGGGCGGTCATGAGGATCTTGAGGAGATACAAGCGCTTTCGCTCGCCGCCGGAGAGCTTCTCGATGCGATTCCACTGCATTTCGCCGTTGAACAGGAAGCGTTCGAGCATCTGCGCTGCCGTGACATTGCCGTTCGGAGTGCGGACGATCTCGGCGGTGTCACGAATATAGTCAATGACACGCTGGCTGGGATCCATGCTTTCGCATTCCTGCGAGTAATACCCGATGCGCACCGTTTCGCCGTGCGTGATACTGCCGGCGTCCGGAAGTACCTCGCCGGTGATCATCCGCAGAAATGTGGTCTTTCCGGCGCCGTTGCAGCCGATGATGCCGATGCGGGCGGTGCGGGGGATGATGTAGGAGAAATCATCGATCAACTGCTTGCCGTCGATCTGCTTGGTGATATGCTCCATCTCAACGGTCTTTTTGCCAAGACGGGAGGAAATGGACTGCATCTGGAGCTGTGCGGATTCCTGGGGTACCTCCCGGTTTTTGAGCGCTTCAAAGCGTTCGATGCGGTCTTTGGATTTGGTGCGGCGAGCCTGGGCGCCACGGCTGATCCAGGCAAGTTCCTGCCGGTACAGGGATTGTGCCTTTCGCTCGGCAGCCTGCGCATCGGCTTCACGCTGGGCTTTTTGTGCGATGTAGGCGCTGTAATTGCCCTCGCAGGCGTACAGCTTGCCACGATCGACCTCCACGATCTGATTGCAGATCTTGTCGAGAAAATAGCGGTCATGCGTGACCATGACAATGGCGCCACGGTAGCGGATGAGCAAGTCTTCAAGGAGCTGTGCGGTCTCGTGGTCGATATGGTTGGTCGGCTCGTCGAGCAGGAGCACATCGCTGGGGGCGATCAGAGCAGCCGCAATGCCGGCACGCCGGCGCTCACCGCCGGACAGGGAAGAAATATCACGGTCGTAATCGAGGATGCCGAGCTTCGCAAGTGTCGATTTGGCTTCAAACTCCTTGGAATCCGCAAGGTCCTTCGGCAGATGGGCAAGCACCTGGCTGAGCACGGTGCCGCTTTCGTCAAATGCCGGGATCTGCGGCAGATAGGACACACGGATGCCGTTGGTGCGGATGAGCTGACCGCTGTCGGGCTCCTCGGCGCCTGCGAGAATGCGCAGGAGGGTGGATTTTCCGGTGCCGTTGATGCCGATGACGCCGACCTTGTCGCCCTCCCCCAGGAAGAAGGAAACATCGTCCAGAACACGGCGTTCCATGAAGGATTTTGTGACGTTCTGTGCAGAGAGTAAGATCAAGTGGATCGCTCCTTTTCTTTGGAAACAATATGCATTTATTATAGCATATGCTTGGTGGAAAGTCAAGGAGGGGGGCTTTCCGGGGAGACACCACCCCCAACTCCTTCTCCCATGGAGAGCTTTCTGCCAGCAGCAAAAATCCCCCTTGCCATGAAACCTTTGGGCAAGGGGGATGTCATTTATGCTGGAGCGCTTATACTATTTCCATTTAAAAAGCTTAATTCATTAAGCTTTTTATAGCCGCTGTAGGCGGCGTATGGAAATGCATGAGACGTGTTTTGT
>CACXGK010000046.1 GCA_902767115.1 uncultured Ruminococcus sp. | reverse complement strand
GCCAAAGCCACATAGTGGCTTTGGCGGCTGCTGCGCAGCCTGCAAAGCACAACATTGTTGTGCTTTGCAATAGAGGGCAGTATATCAGCATTCGTGGTAGATACATATAATGCGAAAACCGTCTTTTTTCTATCAAAATCGCTCTTTTTCGTTCTCTTTTT
This sequence comes from uncultured Ruminococcus sp., assembly GCA_902767115.1. Taxonomy (GTDB): domain Bacteria; phylum Bacillota; class Clostridia; order Oscillospirales; family Ruminococcaceae; genus UBA3855. Next base: position 4,232 of record CACXGK010000046.1, on the reverse strand, counting down.
CCCGTTATTGATTATTCGACATATTTTATAATGTCGCAGCTTGTAAAAAAACCTTTTCAAGAAAAAGAGCCGAGGTTGGCTCACGTAGAATAGCCATTTTCAAGCTGCTTTTCGAGGGCGAAAAACACGATTTTAGACTTTTTTGACAGAGTGTGACGAAAAAACCACCCGGAGAGTCGGGTGGTTTTCTCGTTTATGTAGGGGTGGAAGCTGTCAGGTTTACGTTGCAGGCGAATCCTGCAATGCATCGTAGCCACGCTCGCCGGTTCTGACCTTGACGACATCCTCGACGTCGTAAATGAAGATCTTGCCATCGCCGATATTGCCGGTGTAGAGGGCTTTTCGTGCTGCATCCAGCGCTGTCTCGACAGGCACCTTGGTGACAACTGCCTCGACCTTGACCTTCGGATGCAGGCTCGGCATTTCCTGCTTGACGCCACGGTAGTAGGTCGTGTGACCAAGCTGTGTGCCGTAGCCGAGTACCTGTGTGACAGTGATGCCGTCAATGCCGACTGCCGCAAGGCTGGACTGGAGCTCTTCAAGCCTGCCCTGCTTGCAGATGATGGAGAGCTTGGTGAATTTCGCACCGGTCTTGGAGACCTGAATATCGGGGACTTCCTTGCGTGCTGCCGGAGTAGGTGCGGTAATGCGCTCGGCATCCGTGCCGTAAACGTCCTTGAGCTCGCTCGAATCGACGCTGTGGCGGATCGCCTGACGCTGCTGCTGGAGCACGGTATCTGCTGCCGGTGCAAAGTCGCCGTAAGCACTTGCAAGGTTGTGCTCGGTGAGGTCAAGACCAACAATCTCCTCCTCGGCACTTGCACGCAGACCGATGGTTTTCTTGATGATATAGAATGTCAGGGAAATGGTCACTGCCGTCCATGCGCCGACTGTCAGGATCGCAAGGCACTGCAAGCCGAGCAGATGCAGACCGCCGCCGTAGAACAGACCGTTCAGTGTGTCGTTGCCGGGAACAGAGGTCGTTGCAAAAAGACCGACTGCGAAGGTGCCCCAGATGCCGTTGCACATATGCACAGCGACCGCACCGACCGGGTCATCGACGTGCAGCACATGGTCACAAAGCCAGACGCCGAATACCACGAGCAGACCGGAAACCACACCGATGAGCGATGCACCGATGGCATCGACCACGTCACAGCCGGCTGTCACGCCGACAAGTCCTGCGAGGGATGCGTTGAGACACATCGAAACATCGGGCTTTCCGTACTTGACCCATGTGAAGATCATGCAGACAAAGGTCGCAATTGCCGGAGCAATGGTCGTTGCGACAAAGATGGATGCGAGCTGTTCGCCAGAGGTCGCAGCGGCGCCGTTGAAGCCATACCAGCCGAACCAGAGGATAAAGCAGCCGAGTGCTCCGATGGTAAGATTATGACCTTGGATGGCACGGACCTTGATGACCTTGCCGTCCTTGTCACGCTTGAATTTTCCGATACGTGCGCCTTCCATTGCCGCACCGATGAGTGCTGCGATACCGCCGACCATGTGGATCGCACAGGAGCCTGCGAAGTCATGGAAACCAAGCTGTGCGAGCCAGCCGCCGCCCCAGATCCAGTGCGCTTCGATCGGGTAGATGACTGCCGAGATCACACCGGAATAGATGCAGTAGGAGAGGAATCTGGTTCTCTCTGCCATAGCACCCGAAACGATGGTCGCAGTCGTTGCGCAGAAGACCATGTTGAATACGAAATTCGACCAGTCAAAGTTCTGATAGTCGGTAAAAATGCCCATAGTTGGCAGCCCGATGAATCCGCCGAGTGCATCCTCACCGAGCAGCAGCCCGAAGCCGAGGAGCATGAAAACGACGGTGCCGATGCAGAAATCCATCAGGTTTTTCATGATGATATTGCCGGCATTCTTCGCCCGTGTGAAGCCTGTCTCCACCATTGCAAAGCCTGCCTGCATGAAGAATACAAGCGCTGCGCCGATCAGGTACCAGATGCCGAAGATCTCGGAATCGACCTGTGTCATGATTTGTGTAACATCCATAAATCTCATCCTTTCTTTGGTGACCCGGATGGTACCAGCTCCGGGAAAACAAAAGGAGCCGAAAGGGATGATCCCTTTCAGCTCCTTCGCTGTTTCTAAACACAGTATAACACTTTTTTGATGATTTGTCAAGTGGAAAATCATTTTGCATCTGCCGGAATATTTGTCGAATCTGTACAAAGCCGGAACAGATGGTAAAATATGGCGGCTTGCTTGCAAAATCCCGGCAAATATGGTATGATAGAAGGGTAAACTTACATTATCAAGAATTTTCAGAAATCAAGGGAATGCGTATGAATGATGAACATGAAATGATAACCGTCCTGGTGGGGCTTTTGCTCCTCTTTATCCTGGCGTGGCTGGTGTCCCTGTGGAAACGGGCAAAGCAGCAGCGAGAGCTTGACCGGCAGGAGCAGGAACGCCGGGATGTCGCACAGCGCCGCTATGTCAGCAGAAGTCTCAAAGCCTACGTGCTCGAACGGGACGATGCCACCTGCCAGATCTGCGGCATCTCCAAACGGATGCTCGATGACTGCATGGAAGGGCTGGGGGACTATCTCCTGCTGGAGATCGACCATGTCAACCCGGTCGCTTCCGGCGGCAGCGGTGAGGATGCGGATAATCTGCAGGTGCTCTGCTGGCGGTGCAACCGGAAGAAAAGCGGCAGCAAGACCAACAGCGAGGTCGCTGCGGAAATTGATTACGGTGCAAGGTACTTGCGGAAACGCCGCAGATGGCTGCGATAAAAAAATTGTATTTTGATGCAACCTTTTCTCGCTTGCTGGGGTATTACTTATGAAAGCGCCCAAAAGACAGGCGCAGTTTGCACATGAATGAAGTTTTTAATCAGATGGAGGAATAGAGTATGCCGACAAAAGAAGCATTGGATAACCAGAAGAGAGAAGCAGGCAGAGAGAAGTTTAAGAATGAGATCACTTCGATCGAACACGAGAAAACACTCGTTGGACTTTTCACGGAAAAGATGCTAAAACTCCAGGAGTCTCTCAAGGAGGAAGTCACTTTCATTAACAAGGACTATCAGAGCCGCCTTGAGTCCGGGGGGCATATTTCAGATGAATATCGAGAGTATGCAGATGCGCTGCTCAGTATCGGAACACCTGGTACGCATCTCGTAGACCCGAATTTCTTCTATCAAGAACTGCAGAAATTGAAGACCACTGCCGCTGCATATGCGAATTCGCATTCTGGTCTCATGAGCGGCAAGGGCGTCTGGGGCAGGGGTGCCAAGAGAGCAAATTATGCAAAGAATGCCGTAGCTGCTGTGGATGGTGTGCTGGAAGCATTTGAGGAATTCAAGAATGAACAAGTAGAGTACCAATATGAGAGAAATATCGGTATAAACCGTACAATGAGTGATGAGGAATATTTGGAAAAGCTGGATCAGGATATCGAGGAAATGATCCAGAAGGGAATAGATGCAGTCGAGAAAGAGGCGAAGCAGTTTAAGGACAGCAAGGCTTCGTTTATTGAGCAGGCAGCGGAAGCGTGGCTGACGTGTAAGTATAACGAGACCTTTGAGCAGTTCAAAGCGCAGAATTCGGGCATGAGCGATAAAGAGCTTGAAGCCAAAAAGCAGGCTTCCCCCTTAGCGGACTATGTGGAGAAGTCCAAGCCGTATCTGCTTGAAAACGACGGCTTCATGGGATACATGGAACAGATCACTGACATGGAAACGCTCGGTCAGGCGAAGCAGCTTCTGGAGCAGGGCGGCATGGGCTTATATACGGCGATCAACGAGTTTGGCTCGAATGCGCCGTTCAACCTGGATCGGCAGATCAAGAGAACACAGCGCCGGCTCAACGATATGAAGGCAGAGAATAACGGGGTGATCCCCGATGTGGAGCAGCTCAGACAGCCCCTGTCGGAGATCATTGCGGCTTATCAGATCAAGAATCTGATCAATAACGACTATAAGGGCAATATTCCGAATACGAAGGACGGATTCACCCAGATGGCGGATGGCTATTGCAATCAAAGCCCAATTTTTGGCGAGTTCATGCTAAAAGATAACCAGACCCTTTTTGAGAAGGCGACGAAAGATAAGGGAGGAAATCTTTGGAGTGATTATAGATCTACGATGAATCTGATCGGTGAGAGACGTGTTGAACCCTCCTGAACACCTTACGAACAATCAAATAGTGCAATAAACAGACGATTTTGCTATAATGAAAGTAAGAGCTATTCTTCAATCTGGAGAGTAG
>CACXGK010000045.1 GCA_902767115.1 uncultured Ruminococcus sp. | reverse complement strand
TTGCCGATCAGGGCTATGTCCTGCGTGCTGCCAGCGGTTCCAATGGCGGCAATCTCGAAATTGCGCCCTATTCCACCAAGGACTCCGCCATGCTGTTCAAGTTCTCCAAGCAGCCGGATGGCAGCTACACGATCCTGACACGGGCATCCAAGGACGGCTGCCTGCTCGAAATCCCGAATGCCGGTACCGGCTCCGGTAACAACGTTGCCCAGTGGGAACCGACCGGCCATGCGTGCCAGAGATGGAATGCCGTCACGGAAGCACTCCCGGAGCCGACCGAAGCCCCGACGGAAGCTCCCACGGAAGCCCCCACTGAAACTCCGACAGAAGAACCGACCGACGCTCCCACCGAAGCTCCCACTGAAGCGCCTACCGCTGCGCCCACCGAAACGCCCTCTGAGGTTCCCACTTCCCTGCGTGGCGATGCGGATGCAAACGGCACGGTAGAGCTCCTCGATCTCATCAAGCTCCAGCGCTATCTGCTGACCGTGGACACCCTCAATGCCCAGCAGTCTGAGAATGCTGACGTGAACGAGGACGGCGCCGTAGACATCTTCGACCTGTCCCTGCTCAAACGCCTGCTCGTTCAGGGCTGATGGCTCATACATGAAAAACCGCTGCTGTGCGCCCGTTGCGTGCAGCAGCGGTTTGTTGTATCCAGACAGTTCTCCCTGCTAACGCCGGATTGACTTTTCGATGATACCGTGCTATAATAATTATGTATGCTTTCAACCAGAAAAGGAGTTAGGATAGTTATGAGAAAAACCAAAGTCATCTGTACCATCGGCCCTGCAAGCGAAAGCGAAGCCACCCTCCGGGAAATGTGCCTTGCCGGCATGAATGTGGCTCGTCTCAATTTCTCCCACGGCACCCATGCAGAGCATCAGGTCAAGATCGACGTGATCAAAAAGGTGCGTGATGAGCTGCATCTCCCCATCCCGATCATGCTTGATACCAAGGGTCCGGAATACCGCATCGGCACATTTGAAAACCACAAGATCCAGCTCAGTGACGGCGATGTATTCACCTTTACCGCAGATGACTGCGTTGGCGACCAGGAGCACGTTTCCGTCAGCTACAAGAACCTCGCCAAGGAAGTCAGCATCGGTGACACCATCCTTGTCAACAACGGCTTGCTCATTTTCAAGGTCAAGGAGATCAGCGGTCATGCTGTGATCTGTGACGTCATTGTCGGCGGCGAAATGTCCGACCGCAAGAGCATGAACTTCCCCAACCACGTCCTCAAAGGCGATTACCTCAGCAAGCAGGACAAGGCGGATATTCTCTTTGGCATCCAGAACGGCGTGGATTTCATCGCCGCTTCCTTTGTTTCCAATAAGCAGGATGTACAGGTACTGCGTGAATTTCTCAACGAAAACGGCGGCGAGGAGATCGATATCATCGCCAAGATCGAGAATCGCTCCGGCGTCGATCACATCGACGAGATCTGCGAGATCGCTGACGGCATCATGGTCGCAAGAGGTGATCTGGGCGTCGAGATCCCGTTCGTGGAAGTCCCGGCAATTCAGAAGTATCTCATCAAAAAATGCCGCCTGCTCGGCAAGCGTGTCATCACCGCAACCGAAATGCTCGAATCCATGATCGACAAGCCCCGTCCCACCAGAGCCGAGATCTCGGACGTGGCAAATGCCGTCTATGACGGCTCCTCCGCTGTCATGCTCTCCGGCGAGACCGCTTCCGGCAAGTACCCGGTCGCTGCCGTCCGGAATATGGCGGAGATCGCAGAATCGACCGAGAAATCCATCGACTACACCAAGCGCTTTTCCACCACGGACTACGACATCCAGAACAATATCGATGCCGTTTCCCATGCGACCTGCGCTATGGCGATCGACACCAAGGCAAAGGGCATCGTCATCAGCTCCCTGTCGGGTGTGACCGTGCGCATGGTCAGCCGTTTCCGTCCGCCGGTGGATATCATCGGCATGACCACCTCCGAAAAGGCATGGCGCAAGCTGAACCTGAGCTGGGGTGTCACACCGGTGCTTAGTGAGGAGTTTAATTCCGTGGAGGTCATGTTCTATCATGCTTTCCAGAATGCCAAGCGCATTTTTGAACTTAAAAGCGGTGACAATGTCATCCTGACAGGCGGTCAGATCAGCGGCAAGTCCGGCAATACCAACACCATCCGCCTTGAATCCGTCCGCTGATCCGCCAAATAATCTTCATAAGGAGTAAGACACCATGAAAAACCTCGTTGTTTACTATTCCCTCGAAGGCAACACCGAACTCGTTGCCAACAGCATCGCCAAGGAGCTTGACGCAGATGTGCTGCGTCTGGAGCCCGTCAAGTCCTATCCCACCGGCAAGGTCAGCAAGTTCGTCTGGGGCGGCAAGAGCGCTATGATGTCGGAAACTCCGAAGCTCCAGCCCTACGACTATGACGCTGACAAATATGACCGCATCATCTGCGGCTTCCCGGTATGGGCAAGCAACATCGTGCCGCCGCTGCGCACCTTCATCCGTGACAACGACCACCTGAAGGGCAAGAAGATCGCAGCCTTTGCGTGCCAGACCGCAGCCGGTGCTGACAAGGCTTACGAAAAGCTGAAATCCGAGCTGGGCGTTGACGCCCTCGAAGCCGAGCTCACGCTCCTTGACCCCAAGCTCAAGCCTGACGAGGGCAACGCACAGAAAATCAGCGAATTCTGCGCAAAGCTCAAGTAATTCGCTGCGAATACAGCTTCAAGTATCATCATCAAAGGAGGAATTGACCCATGCAAAATTTCCAATTTCACAGCCCCACCGAATTCGTATTCGGCAAGGGTACCGAGAATGAAGCCGGCTTTTACGTCAAAAAGCACGGCGGCTCGAAGGTACTGCTGCATTACGGCGGCGGCTCTGCGGTGCGCAGCGGACTGCTGAGCCGTGTCAAGGCATCTCTGGAAAACGCCGGCATTGCCTGTATCGAGCTTGGCGGCGTGCAGCCGAACCCTCGTGATACACTGGTATACAAGGGCATCACGCTCTGCCGGGAGGAGCAGGTCGATTTCATCCTGGCAGTCGGCGGCGGTTCCGTCATTGATTCCGCCAAGGCAATCGCTATGGGTGTCCCCTACGATGGCGATTTCTGGGATTTCTATTCCGGCAAATCCCCCGAAGCCGCCCTTCCGGTCGCAACCGTACTGACCATTGCCGCTGCCGGCAGCGAGGGCTCCGGCGACTCCGTTATCACCAAGGAGGACGGCGGTCTGAAACGTGGCGCCGGTTCCGATCTCATCCGTCCGAAATTTTCCATCATGAACCCCGAACTGACCTGCACCCTGCCGCCCTACCAGACTGCCTGCGGCGCAACGGATATCATGGCGCACGTTTTTGAACGCTATTTCACCAACACCACCGAAGTCGAGATCACAGACCGGCTTTGTGAAGCGGTGCTCCTGACGATGATCAAGGAAACGCCCCGTGTCATTGCCGACCCTGCCAACTACGAAGCCAGAGCCAACATCATGTGGGCTGGCACCGTGGCACATACCAACATCGTTGGTGTCGGCAGAGAGCAGGACTGGAACAGCCACGGCATCGAACACGAGCTGTCCGCTCTGTACGACTGTGCGCACGGCGCAGGACTTGCGGTCATCATGCCGGCGTGGATGGAATTCGTCTACAAACACAACCCGCTGCGGTTCGCCCAGGCAGCCGTCCGGGTCTGGGGCTGCCAGATGGATTTCGAGCAGCCGGAAAACACAGCACGGGAGGGCATTGCAAGATTCCGCCGTTTCCTGCGCAGCATCGGAATGCCGCTGACATTTGACGAGCTCGGTGCGAAGGTGGAGGACATCCCGGCACTGGTCGAAAAATTCGGCATCGGCGACGGCAGGACCGGGGGCTTTGTGAAGCTCTCCGCCGAGGACATTGCAGCGATCTACCGCATCGCAGCCGCTCCGACGCTCCTGTAAACCCAATACCAAACGCCGCAGAGGGGCTTTCCCTTCTGCGGCGTTTTCTTTATCCATGTGTTCTGCGGTTTTTCTCCGGATGCTGTTCGTAGTAGGTTTCCTTGTCCTCGTACATTTTCTCATCCGCCGCCTGCATTGCCAGGTTGACATCGTACTCGCCGGTACACAGCACCGTACCCAGCGCAAAGCTCACATCCGCCGTATTTCCGGCTAAAATACGCAGCTCCACCGCCAGCTTATCCATCCGTTCCGCTGTGATGAACGGGCAGAGAATGACAAACTCATCGCCGCCGGCACGGTAGATCTCATAATCCCCGAACACGATCTTCAGCAATGCCGCTGCCCTCCGCAGCAGACGGTCGCCGGCAGTATGCCCTTCCTCGTCATTGATCGTCTTCAAGCCGTTGAGGTCGGCGAATACAACGCCCATCGATTCGGGCTTTTCGTCCTTTCCGGCTTTCAGGCGCTCCAGGCGTTCATTCAGGGCATTGCGGTTGCAGACCTGGGTCAGGTCGTCGGTCGTGCTCCTTTCCTCCAGGCGTGACATGAGCTGATGGTTGGAGATGGACGCTGCGATCAGAAATGACGTCAGCTCCAGGGTTTCCTTGATCTGGAGCATCCTGGAATTGTCAAAATTGGCAGCCCAGATAAAGCCCAGCAGCTTCTGGTTGAACCGCACGGCATACAGCACGATGCTCCGGATGCCGTATGCCGTCAGGGATGCATACCATGCCGGGTCACGCTCCTTCACGACCCCAAGATCGTCGAGCAGCAGGCTGTCACTTTTGGCAAGATCCTCCTCCCACGCCAGAGCCGTTTCATACGGCGTCCGGCTCATGCTCTTGCACAGTCCATTCAGAACATTGGGATTCAAGCCGTGTTCGTTGATGAATTCGCACTTCTGGGTGCTCTGATCCACCGTATAGAGCGAGCAAAGCTCCGAACCGCAGACCTTCCGGATCTCCCCCAGTGCATCCGCCATCGCCTGGTAAAAATCCTGGGACTCGTGAAGTCTGACCGTGATGTTCATGACTGCCTCAGACACGTCGGCGGAACGCTTGGACATGGCATCGGCGTCCACCTGCGTGGAATAGGTCATCACATACAGACAGTAGACGGTTCTCGGCTCGGTGGGGTCCGGCTGTGCATTCACCGCCGCTGAGACCGTCCCCGGCTCCGTGACCGGCATATAGAAGCCCTTGAGCCAGAAGCCGTGTGCATTGACGTAGGAATACAGCGGTTGGTTGGTGCTGCCGCATCTGTACACATAGTCCTCGAAATTGATATCCGACCAGTATACCCGGTACGGGATGCCCGGATAAAATGCCGGCGCATTCGGATTGCGTGTGAGGATACCTTCGTTCTGCCGATTCACCGCCATCAACCGAATCTCGCTGAAGCTGCCGTCGGGCAGGATATCAAACGCATACACCCCTGCCAGACCCTCCACATTGGTGATCCAGGATTGAAAATCCATCGTAACTCCCCCTTTGCCGTATCATCAGCGTTTCTGTCCATGCATTGTCATTGTCGAAGTTCTGCGAAATATATATAAGCTTATTATACACCATTGCTGGTGAAATTGCAAGAGCTAAAACGCAGAACCCCATGAAATATTTTCGGATTTCCTCTTAAAAATTTAACATATTATATAAAACACTTCCTTATTTTGTGAATAAAAATATGGTATAATACTTATAAATATAGATAGGGCGTTCCCGGAGCATCCGGAAGGAGGTTCAATATGGAGAAAACAAAATTCAGAATTTCCATCGGCAAAAAGATGTATGTATTTATCATCATCACACTTCTTGCAGCAACCGTCGGCACAGCGATCATTTCATATTACGTAAGCGCCCGGCAGATCGACACGTTCTATAAGACCATCACCATCAACAATGCCCAGAACTTCGCCTCACTGGTCGATCCTGAATATTTGCAGTCGCTCAAGGAGCTTGCTGCCTCCGAGGAATATCAGGCGCTGCGTGATGCCGCTGAGGAAGCGGACGACGAGGCGATGATCGAGGAATACCTCAAGGAGCACAATATGTGGGAGGACTATACTGCCGCCCGTGGACAGCTCATGACCTACCTGAGCAATATGGAAAAGGTGAAGTATCTCTACATCATCGTATGCGGCGATGTGAATGCAACACATGATATGTACCTGCTCGATGATGAGGAAGCGCATCAATGACAGCTATGGTCACAAGGCTGGCGACAACTACATACGTGGGTGCTGCCATATGATCTTCGAGGAGTACAAGCACTCCCCTGTTTTCCGCATTGGCGGCGATGAATTCATCGTGATCCTGCAGGGACAGGATTATGAAAACCGCCTGCAGCACCTGGAATCCATGCGTTCCACCTTTGAACGAACCTTTACCCAGGATAACGTTGACCCGTGGGAAAACTATTCCGCCTCCGTCGGCATGGCAGAATATGCCTCGGACGACAGCACGGTGGAGCTCGTATTCAAGCGTGCGGATAAGGCGATGTATGCGGATAAGCAGGCATTCAAGAAGAAGTATGGAAGCTATCGCTGATGGGGCGGTGTTCTATACTACGCGCTATTGCAAATCGGAATAACGATTTGCAGTCCGCCGTCTTTGACGGCGGGCGGCGCATAGCGCCGCAAAGCGCTCCGTTTATACGCCCTCTGCCAAAGCCACATAGTGGCTTTGG
>CACXGK010000044.1 GCA_902767115.1 uncultured Ruminococcus sp. | reverse complement strand
GGGAACGACATTCTGTACGCTGCGTCTGGGTCAATGTCGTTTTCAGCACAGTAGGCATCCCAGCGCTCGATCACACGATCCCGGATATCCATCGCACGCTCAAACATCTCCCACTCGCTCTCGATCCCGTAAGCCTCACGGGATGCGGCACGCTCCTCCGGCGTCATGTTGACATAATCGCACGAAACACGCCAGTCCCCGTACTTCTGGATCCATTCATCACGCTCGTCGTTGAATGCTGTGACTTCATCATACAGCTCCCCCAGCACCTGCTTCCGGAAGTCCTCATGAAGCTGTTCGATCTGCTGTTCCACTTCCGTTGGAATCGTGACCCCCTCATCCGGATTCTGCGTCATCTGCTCATAATACGGTGCCATGAGCGCATCCTCTCCCTCCACATCGTACATATTGAGCACGATGCGATCTACGGTTGCAATGGTATCGCAGATGTCAATGCCACGATACACATTCAGGATGTGCGGATTTTCAAGGATCAGGGTATAGAGCGAATTCGGGTACAATCCCAGCACCCCCTTCAGCTCAAACAGCTTGGCATCCGGTCCGTAAGGCGCCAAAAGCTCCTCCGCATTGATCGGATACTCCGGACTCTCCGTCGTCATATCCTTGCAATCGATCGTGACTGTGCTCTCTGTGTAGGTCTGAACCTCATGGTCCTCATCCATCTTTGAATGCACACAAGGTGTCTGGAAAGTGTGATGCATTGGCAGATCGGTGCCGTCCGTCACGACATAAACATAGGAGCTGGTGCTCTCCCCGTGGTAGGCAAGCTGGTCGCCCTCTCCCCTGCTGGCTTGAATGAGCTGCCGGAACCTTGGATTTTCGTAGGTATAGCTTATCTCATTGCTCGTCACGACAGGCACATCCAGATTGGGTTCGAGCGTGACGGAGATATTCCCCAGCTCATCCCGGACGAGGACGAGGGAATCCTCTGCATTCGTTGCCATGGATGCCGTGCCGCTGATGCAGGTCAACGCCATGACCGCTGCTAAGATTGTAGTCCTTTTTTTCATATGAATCATCCTTTCTATGAAACTGTCCTTGTGGGCAGATTCCCTATTGATCGGCATTTTCGCCGTTTTCAAACACTTTGATCTCCCTTGCAATATCGCAAAGCTCCTCCTGCGGCAGATCAGAACGCAGCACGATCACCGCCGAGGGCGTATCCCACAGCAGATACCCCACACCGCTCTGATCGCCGAAATACAGCGCTGTGCGCTCGTTCAGAGTGATCTGCTCCGGCTGGATATCCGGCAGGGAGATGTGATAGCGGAAAGCAATCTTCGGGTAGCTTGAAAACTCTACGAATTCACCGCTTTCTGCATCCCGATAAAACCGTGTGAGCTGTTCACCGCAGTGGATCTCCACCCCCTCTGTAAAGTGCTCTGTCAGAGGCGAGAGGTCGTAGGAAAGCTCCGGCTTTTCGAGCTTGGCGTCGTCACCGAGGGGAAGATATCCGATGCCGTCCGCAAAGGTGTGGACACGGTTGGTCTTGGATGCCACCGCCCCGGTCACGGTCATTGCCAGCATCGCAAGCAATGCAGCAATCAGGACATACCAGATGCGCCGGATACGAAATCGCCGGGGCGCCGCTAAGCTGTCACCCTTGAGGACACTGCGCATCCGCTGCTCGAATCCGGGAGAAAACCGATGTGACGCCGTTTCCGGCGGTTCCGGTGGGTCAAAGGCTTTCAGGCTCTGTGCAATGAGCTGATCGAGTTCATGATCCAGCATGATACATCTCCTCCCTGATCTTGCGTTTGAGCTTTGTGCGGGCTCTGTGCAGGCGCACACGGGCATTGCTCAGCGTGATGCCGAGGGTCTCCGCAATGGCTTCGTCCTCAAGATCGTAGTAGAATTTCAGCAGCAAAATATCGCAGTACGCCGGCTCCAGCGAACAGATCAGATCATAGATCTCACGCTGCACCGCACGGCTTTCCGTTTCGAGCTCCACATCCTGGAGATCGGCGAGCGACTCGTCGAAATCCTCCGTCGGGAGCTGACGGCTGCGGCTGTTGTAAATATCAATGGCGGCATTTCTTGCGAGGATGCACAGGTAGCCGCTTGTCCGGCGCTCTCCCGGTTCCCCGATCTGCTGCAAATGCGCTGCCGCTTTGAGAAAGGCGTTATGCACCGCATCCTCCGCCAGATATGGCTCCCGGAGAATGGAAAACGCCGCCCGGTACATCGACTGCCGGTGCAGCTCGTACAAGGCTCGCAGCTTGCTCTGGTCGGCGGTCTCGGTCAAGGTGGCAAGGATGGCTGAGATCATGGGGTGCCCCCTTCCGTCATCACGATGCAGGCGGCAACCTTCCGGAGCTCGTCCGCATTCAGTGAGGAATAGAGATAAAAGAGGTACCCATCCTGGTTTTCCCAGGCAAGCTCAGAGCCAAGCGGCTCCTCAGCAAGCGAATAGTGGATGCCACCGGCGTCAAACTCCGAAAGCGTCACATCCTCGGCATTTTTGCCGAGCGTAATGCGCAGTCCGCCTGCCATCTGCTCGAAATAGAGCCAGTCGGTGTCACTGGTAAAATACTGTACGCTCCCGTGTGCTGTCATGGCTTCCATCACGGGATGCAGCCCCATCGGTTCGCCTTCGATCGAGTAGAGCGAGCCGATGGTATGCGCTCTCTCCTGCGCCGCACGCCGGGATTCGATCAGCCATCCGGCAGCTAAGATATTGAGGATCAATAATATCACAACGCCCCAGAAAACCGGGCTTTTCACAGGAATCTTGACATTCATGCATTTATCTCCTTGAGGATCTTCTATCTATATAACGGTGCAGGTGGCTTTGTAATTACATGGATTTTGTAAAGAAAGAATGAACTTACTATGAACAGCAAAAACCGCTATGCATCACGCACAGCGGTTTCTCTTTGCGGTTTTCAGGTCGTCAGTCCGAACCATGCGCCAAACCCCAGCAGGCTCAGCGCCGTAATAATGACAGCCGCCAGTGTGCAGCCGAGGAGAATTGCCAGCACGCTCTTTTTGAAATCCAGATCGAGCATGGAAGCAGCAAGCGTTCCCGTCCAGGCACCGGTGCCGGGCAGCGGAATGCCAACAAACAGCATCAGCGCCCAGAACATTCCTTTGCCAGCCTTGGCTTTGAGCTTTTCGCCGCCCTGGTGTCCCTTGTTGAGGCACCAGGTAAAGAACTTGCCGATCACCGGCTTGTCAGCGCCCCATTCGAGGATCCGTCTTGCAAAGAAGAAAATAAATGGAACCGGCAGCATATTGCCGATCATGGCAATGATGATTGCCCAGTACCACGGTACCCCAAAGCCTACGCCGATCGGGATCGCACCACGCAGCTCGACCAGCGGAACCATTGAAATCAGAAATGTCATCACGAAACCTATCATAACTCCTTATCCTTTCCTGGATCAGTGTCCAGTTCTCTATAGCAGTCCAAAAAAGATATGCGTTATCGCCCAGTACGCCAGCGCCAGACTGCCGCCCGAAAAGACAAGCCCCAGTCCGATCACGATCCAGCTATACCAGTCGTACAGCATATAGTGTTTTTTGCCTTTGTGCAGGCGCACAGGGTATTCTCTTCCCTCATGGTAGATCTTGTCCACGAACATGATCTCCGCCGGGAAGGTGTTCTTGTATTCCTCACCGTCGATCTCGTAGATCGCATAGGTACCGACGACCTCGTGCTTGATAATGCGCTTGAAAATGCCACGTTTCGGGCGGCTCATGAGCAGCAGCACGAGTGTCACGATGAAGAATACAAACATCGCAAACAGCAGAATCAGCATCAGAATGATGATGCCCTCCACGATCGTGATCCACGGTACACCAAGAATCAGCAGCAGCACGATAATGACGATCGCACCGATCAGAAATTCCATACCATCACGCTCCGTTCAGGAACCAGCTTGCCAGATACAGCGAACCGCAGATGACGATACTGCCGCCGTTGCGGTGCGTCCAGCTCTTGGCAATCTTCATTGCATCGGAGAGTGCCACCGACTGCGAATGCTCACTGCCCATCACCGCATCAAACTTCGCATCGAGCTCCTTCGCCGGCATCGCATTGGGCGTGAAGCCATCCACACACAGCACCTTGTCAAAGACCCTGCCGAGCTTTTCCGCCGCCGCATCCGCAGCATCAGCGTGCGTCATGCCGATAATGCCGATAATGGGTGTGTTTTTGCACTGATGTAAAGCTTTGGCAAGCGCCTCGATGCCGTCTGCATTGTGACCGCCGTCGAGAAGGGTCGGGGGATATTTGGAAATGAGCTGCATCCGACCAGGGATCTGCGTTTTGGCAATGCCACGCTCGACCGCAAGTCCCGGCAGATTCCAGCCCTTGTCGCCGAGCGCATACACAGTCTCAATGGCAGTCAAAGCGTTTGCGATCTGGTGCTCACCGCCCATGACGGTCTCGAAATTCTGCCGCCAGAACCGGAACTGCGTCCCGGTCAGGTCACATCGGAGCATCTCAAAATGCTCCTCGTTCATCTCCGGGTAATACGCCTTGATCCCAAGCTCCCGTGCCCGGTCAAAGACGGAACGCACAACAGAAATCTCGTTCTTCGGCGAGATCACCACGCAGGAGCCCGGTTTGATAATGCCCATTTTCTGCGCTGCAATTTTCTCAATGGTGTTGCCGAGGATCGCCATATGGTCAAGCGCAATGGTCGTGAGCACGCACGCCTCCGGGGACTTGATGAGGTTCGTGCAGTCGAGCAGACCGCCGAGTCCGGCTTCGAGGATCACGATCTCCGCCTGCGCCTGCACAAAATACAGCATAGCAATCGCAAACGTGATCTCAAACTGCGAATACCCGTCCTCCGGCCGTGCAACTGCCTTGACCTGCTCACAGCAGGTGCAAAGGTCACGCTCCGGGATATCCTCCCGGTCAAGCCGGATGCGGTCACGGTAGTGGCGGATGTAGGGCGAGGTGAACGTCCCCGTCCGGTAGCCGCTCTCCATGAAAATGTTGGTCAGGTACTCAGCGACCGAGCCCTTGCCGTTGGTGCCGGCGATGTGGATGAATTTCAGGCGATCCTGGGGATCACCGAGCTTTTGCATCAGCCCGGCGATCCGTGACAGGTCATGGACAGGCTTTCCGCTGTGCGAAAAGCTCTCCACATACGCCTTTGCTTCTAAATACTGCATCAGCCCAGAGCCTTGATGGAAGCGAGGATCTTGTCCATCTTCTCCTGTGCCTTGGCAAGCTTTGCCTTTTCTGCGTCAATAAGCTGCGCCGGTGCCTTGGCAAGGAAGCCCTCGTTCGACAGCTTCTTCGACAGGAAATCAATGTCCTTCTGTGCCTTCTCCTGCTCCTTCTTCAGACGTGCCAGCTCCTTCTCCTTGTCCACGAGCTGATCCATCGGGATGAACATACGGGCTGCATGGGTGACAGCGGATGCTGCATCCGGCATATCGAAATGGTCGCCGACCTCGATCTCGCTTGCGGAAGCAAGCTTCTCAAAGAACAGCGCAGCGCTCTCAAACAATGCCTGATCTGCGGTCTCGATGCAGATCTTTGCTTTGACAGACGGCGGTACATTGAGCTCGGTTCTGGTGTTGCGGACTGCACGGATGGCTGCAACGACCTTCTCAAAATCCTGCTCCTCGGCAGCAAAGTTCAGCTTCTCATCATAAACCGGGTAATCCTGGAGCATGATCATGGAGCCATCGCCGACAAGTGTCTGCCAGATCTCCTCAGTGATGAACGGCATGAACGGATGCAGGAGCTTCAGCATACCCTGCATTGCCCATACGAGTACCTGCTGTGCGGTCTCCTTAGCCTCACCGCCAGCCTGGATGCGGGGCTTGGTCAGCTCGATATACCAGTCGCAGAAGACATCCCAGATGAAGTCATACAGCTTTGTGCAGGCAACGCCGAGCTCGAAGGCATCGAGGTTCTGGTTGACCTCCTTGGCAAGCTGGTTGAACTTGGAAACAAGCCACTTGTCCTCCATGGTGAGGTTCTCCGGCAGGCCCTTGAACTCGAAATCATCTGCGAGGTTCATCATGATGAAACGGGATGCATTCCAGAGCTTATTGGCGAAGTTACGGGCTGCCTTGACCTTGTCGTCGATATAGCGCATATCGTTGCCGGGGGCATTGCCAGTCGCCAGCATGAAGCGCAGCGCATCCGCACCGTACTGGTCAATGACCTCCAGCGGATCAATACCGTTGCCGAGGGACTTGGACATCTTTCTGCCCTGCGCATCACGCACCAGACCGTGGATGAGAACCGTATCAAACGGCACTCTGCCGGTGTTTTCCAGTGCAGAGAACATCATTCTGATGACCCAGAAGAAGATGATATCATAGCCGGTAACAAGGGTATTGGTCGGGTAGAAATACTTGAAGTCCTCAGAAGACTCCTCGTCGCTGCCAGTCCAGCCGAGCGTTGAGAACGGCCAGAGTGCAGAGGAGAACCAGGTATCGAGCGTATCGGGATCCTGACGCATGGGCTTGCCGCACTTCGGGCAGTTACAGGAGGACTCCTTGGTAACAGTCATCTCACCGCAGGCATCGCAGTAGAATGCCGGGATCTGATGTCCCCACCAGATCTGACGGGAAATGCACCAGTCACGGATGTTCTCCAGCCAGTGATAATAGGTCTTGTCAAAACGCTCCGGAACGAACTTGGTATCGCCCTTCTTGACAGCCTCGATGGCAGGCTTTGCAAGCTCCTCCATCTTGACGAACCACTGTGTCGAGACCTTCGGCTCAACGGTCGTGCCGCAGCGGTAGCAGGTGCCGACATTGTGGGAATAATCCTCCACACGCACCAGTGCGCCCTCTGCCTCCAGATCTGCAACGATCGCCTTGCGTGCCTCATATCTGTCCATGCCGGCATACTTCGGATAGTCGTCCACGATCTTTGCATCGTCGGTCATCACGTTAATAACCTCAAGGTTGTGGCGCTTGCCGACCTCAAAGTCATTCGGGTCGTGCGCAGGGGTGATCTTAACAACGCCGGTACCGAAATCCATCTCGACATAATCATCCGCAACGACCGGGATCTCTCTGTGAACGATCGGCAGGATCAGCATCTTGCCGACCATGTCCTTGTAGCGCTCGTCATTCGGGTTAACAGCAACAGCGGTATCGCCGAGCAGGGTCTCCGGACGAGTCGTTGCAAGCTCCAGATACTCGTCAGAATCCTTGAACTTATAGCGCAGATGCCAGAAATGACCTGCCTGATCCTCGTATTCGACCTCTGCATCGGACAGGGTCGTGCGGCATTTCGGGCACCAGTTGACCATACGCTCACCACGATAGATCAGTCCCTTTTCGTAATACTTAACGAAAACCTCCTTGACCGCCTTGGAGCAGCCCTCATCCATGGTAAAGCGCTCTCTGTCCCAGTCGCAGGAAGAGCCGAGCTTCTTGAGCTGCTCAACGATCCTGCCGCCGAACTTCGCCTTCCACTCCCATGCACGCTTCATGAAGCCCTCACGTCCGAGGTCCTCCTTGGTGATGCCTTCCTCACGCATCGCAGCCACGATCTTCGCCTCGGTCGCAATTGCCGCATGGTCGGTACCCGGCAGCCACAGTGCGGAGTAACCGCTCATGCGCTTCCAGCGAATGAGAATATCCTGGAGGGTCTCATCAAGCGCATGACCCATATGGAGCTGACCAGTGATGTTCGGAGGGGGGATCACGATCGTATACGGGGTCTTCTTGGAATCGACCTCGGCATGGAAGCATTTCTTCTCCATCCAGGTCTTGTAGATCCTGTCCTCAAACTGTTCGGGGGCGTAGGTTTTTGCGAGTTCCTTCATTTACAATTTCTCCTTTTCTGTGCCGGGGCAAAACAAAAGCCCCGAAGCCTGACTTAGCTTCAGGGCGAATGATGCATCATCCGTGTTACCACCTGAATTCGGACAAAAGTCCGCACTCTGCGCAGCAAAAACTGCATAGCTCGATAACGGGAGCGACCGCCGGTACCTACTGAGCAG
Source organism: uncultured Ruminococcus sp. (assembly GCA_902767115.1). Classification (GTDB taxonomy): domain Bacteria; phylum Bacillota; class Clostridia; order Oscillospirales; family Ruminococcaceae; genus UBA3855. The sequence continues at coordinate 1,653 of CACXGK010000044.1, read as the reverse complement.
AAAACCTGCCGTTCGAGCCGGAGCTCCGGGGCTACCTTCACCATTGCGCACACGCATCCTTCCACCAGCCGGATGCTCTCTTTGCCGTGCTGCCAAGGGTTACTCCTCCCCATCATTGCCGGTAAATACTCTTTTATTATACCCGATACCGTTCCATTTGTCAAGCCCTTTTCCGACAGAATTCCCGAAACGGATGATTTTCACGCTCACACCCGTGGGCTGCACCGCATATACTGCCCCAGAAAGGAGTGTATGCTATGGCAACGATCAGTCTATGCATGATCGTCCGGGACGAAGCCCCCGTCCTCGGACGGTGCCTTGCGAGCATCTGTAAGGCGGTGGATGAGATCATTATCGTGGACACCGGTTCCCTCGACCGGACACGGGAGATCGCTGCAGATTTCACCGACCGGATCTATGAGTTTCCATGGGTGGATGACTTTGCGGCAGCTCGGAATTTCGCCTTTTCCAAAGCACAGGGGGATTACCAGATGTGGCTCGATGCGGACGATGTGGTACCGCCGGAGAGTGCGGATGCCCTTAGGCATCTCAAAGAACATCTGACCGCTGATGTCGTCATGATGCCATACCAGGTGGCATTCGACACGGCCGGTAAGCCGACCCTCACCTACTACCGGGAACGGCTCCTGCGGCGTGCGTGCGGATTCCGGTGGGAGGGCGCTGTTCACGAGGCAATCACGCCTGCCGGAGAAATTCTCTATGCCGAGATCCCCATCGAACACCGCAAGCTCCACGTCAACGACCCCGACCGGAATCTGCGCATTTTCGGGCGACTCCTTGCAAACGGCACGTCCCTGTCCGCACGGGAGCGCTTTTATTATGCAAGGGAGCTGTACTACCACGAACGCTATGCGGACGCTGCACAGAGCTTCCGGCTGTTTCTGGACAGTGACGGCTGGGTCGAGGACAAGATCCAGGCGTGTCTTCTGCTCTCGAAATGCGAGCAGCACCTTGGGAACGCCGATGCCGCACGTCTGGCGCTCTGCCGCAGCTTTCTGATGGATGTGCCCCGTGCGGAGATCTGCTGTGAGATCGGGCGGCTCTGCATGGAGCAGGCGTGCTGGGAACAGGCGATTTTCTGGTACAAAGCAGCGATCCATGCGCCATTCCCGGCAGATGGATTTCAGGACGGCGACTGTCATGATTACATCCCTTACCTACAGCTTTGCGTCTGCTACGACAGATTGGGGAACCTTACAAAATCGCAGGCATATAATGATAAGGCAGGGCGGATCCGTCCGGGCGATGCGTCTGTCCTTGCAAACCGAACCTATTTCCGTAATCAAGACAGGAGGAATGTCTGATGTATTCGTGTGGATATGATCCCAATCTGATTCCTTGCCCGCCGATCCCCTGCCCTCCCGTGCCGCCCTTTGTCCCGACCGGAATCACCGGTGCAACAGGTGCCACCGGCGCCACGGGTCCTACGGGTGCAACAGGTGCAACCGGTGCTGATGGCGCTCCCGGCGCAACGGGCGCTACTGGTGCAACAGGTGCTGATGGCGCTCCCGGCGCAACGGGTGCTACTGGCGCAACCGGTGCTGATGGCGCTCCCGGCGTGACAGGCGCCACTGGTGCTACCGGAACTACCGGAGCTACCGGTGCAACTGGTGCCATTGGCGCAACCGGTGC
>CACXGK010000043.1 GCA_902767115.1 uncultured Ruminococcus sp. | reverse complement strand
TGAATGACAAGAAAAGGCGCACTGCCGATTAACAGTGCGCACGGTGTTCACATCTCATTTTTCAAAATAGTGATCCAATTACGTCTGCTGTGCAGAAACCGCAGTATGATAACCGCATTTGTCGGTTCGTGAATCATGTAGACAGCTATATAGTTTTCAATCAGTTGGATACGGATTCCATTGGCAGCAAGAAATGTGTCACGCACAAGCGGGTTGCGGTCTGGAAAATCGGATAAGGATTGAAGCTGTTTGCTTGTTTCATCAAACAAATGCAGTGCAGCGACAGGGTTATGCAGGGTGTCACTGATATAATCTAAGGCTTCCTGCAAATCCCGCTCTGCACGCTGCGTGATCTGAACCTGATACATCATTCAAGACCTTTCCGGATGTCGCTTAGTGCTTCGGACAGCGGACGGACATTGCCGCTGCGTACATCCTCCATTCCCTGTTCGATCAGCGAGTAAAGCTCCAGTTTCCCTTGCAGTCTTTCATAGGCTTCAATGCTCATGACAGCAAGGTCGCCTTTACCGTTCTTTGTAATAAAAACAGGCTCGGAGAACGAATGGCAGAAATCAGAAATTTCATTATAACTGTTGCGCAGGTCTGCGCTCGGACGGATCGTCGGCATAATAAGCACCTCCTATGGTATTTCTATACCAATATTATATCACAATTCCGATAGAATGTCAATATCTATATAACAGAGAGGAGAGATTATTTTTGAGCAGATACAATACCGTCCTCTGGGGCTGGACGGAAGTCACAAACCGTTTGCTGCATGACAAGCAGCAACTCGCCCATTTCCTGCGTTTTTCTGCGGGAATGTATAAGCAGAGTTTCCCGGATGCTGCGCTGATCTATCAGCAGAATCCCCATGCGACGAAGGTCGCAACACTGGAGATCTGGAACAAGCTCGGCAGACGGGTGAATCGTGGTGAGCATAGTATCGCCGTGTTCGGTGAGGACTGCAAGTGCCGTCACCTGTTCGATGTGGCACAGACAGACGGCAAGCAGATTCCCCCGCTCTGGAAGCTGGACGATAGCCTTGCCTCAGAGCTGACGGCGGTCATCAACCGGAAATACGGTGCGGAGTGCAAGAGCATTCAGGAAACCATTGCGGCGGTGTCAGTGGACAATCTCAAATGCCGCAGCGTGGATATGCACGAAATCACAAACCAGATGCAGCTTACGGAGGAACAGACAAAGGCATATCAGCAGTCGGTGGTATCGGCGGTGCGGTTCATGGTGTCGTGCCGCTGTGAGCTGGACAGCGAAATGAAAATCAGCAGCGGACTAAATCTGAAAGCAGTTGATTTGTTTCACGATACCCGTGACCTGATCCGTTTCTGCGACTTGGTGCAGAGAACCGCAAAGGATTCGCTCCTTGAAATGGAGCGTGAAGTATTCCAGATTTTGAACCAACGGAGGGAAAGAACGCATGAGCATGAAATTAAGCCCGACCGGGCAGTACCTGACCGAAATGCAGTACACGGACGATCCGAGGGAGCAGGCGCTCCTGCGCCGACCGATCGGCAGGTGGGGCAGAATGTGGCAGGAGTGGGTGAAAACCGAACATCCGACGGAGGTAGCGATCCTCATCATGGAGGGACGGTGGCAGATCATTCCGAGGGAGATCGACCGGCACGCGGAGAACCGCTGGGCAGAGCTGGACGAGCAGTATCGCCGAGAGAATCCCCGTCCGCAGGAGTTCCGCTCCATGCAGGAGTGGGAGAAAGCCCGTCTGCTGACACTGGAACACATCATCATGCAGGAGATCGTATACCGGATGCGGAGCTGACGGTCGAATATCTCAAAAACCGCTATCTTCATGCTGATTTTAACCGACGTCTTGACAGCTATGAGATGGCTGGTCTTGCATTTACAGACGGCGCAGACCTCAAAATAGATGAGATCACATTTTTCAACCGCTTCCATGCAAATAAATTTTCCCCTGCACAGGCGCAGGAGATTCGTGAGATCATGATGGTGGCGATGCTCAATCGTGATAAGGTGCAGGCTGCGCCGGAGGAAACGGTAACGGATAATGAGCCGGAGATTGCTGCCGCCGAGCCTAAGCATGATACAACCGCAGAACCGCCAAAGCCTGAACCTGTCACAATTACTGAACCGGAACCGGAGGAAACAGAGCCGGTTATCGTCAACAACTTCCCGCTGATCTCCGGCGATTTACCTCTGCTTTCTGATGAAAACATCATCGCCGGCATCCTCACACACGATCAGTTTTATGCAAAGAAATGCACAGAGATCGCTGCGTATTTCGCAGAGCATGAGGATGAAGCAGAGCGGACAGAGTATCTCAAAACGGCGTTCAATGCCGATTACAGTGAGTTCGATGTGAACGGCATTCGTGTCGGCTACAAGACAGCGGACAACGGGCTGACGGTATGGGAGGGCAGCAGCTATCTTTCCCGTACCAAAGAAGCAGGTCTGACATGGGATTTTGTGGCGGCATCTATCGCAAAGCTCATAGAGGAAAACCGCTATCTGACAGAGCCGGAGCAGAAGATTTCAATTCAGCGGAATACAAAGAATGCCGACAAGAATCAGCTTGTGATTTACGGATTCAAAGAGGAATCGGAGGGCGTTATCACAGCGGATTGCAGTGTTGGAGAGCATGAATTTACGACACCCGTCGAGCGCACCGATGATGAAGTCTATTACATCAACTACAAGGGCAGACCGATTCAGCTCACCAGTGAGCAGGAGTATGATCTGGAGCAGTTCACGCTGTACGGCGCACCGATTACGCATGACCGGAATGGCTACTATGCCGATGATCTGGATGAAGGTGATACCATTCGGCTGGAAGGCAAGCTGTGGACGGTAGCCCGCAAAACTGGCTATGATATAAAGCTGGAAAATCAGGACAAGAGCGATAATCAATCTGTGCGTGGGTATTACGGAAAATGGCAGGAAACGATAACAAAGCTCGGCTTTGAATTTATCACGGAAAGCAGAGAGATCGAAACGCCGATTTTTGCAGAACCTCCGGCAGAGAATGTCGATGAACCGGTGCAGCTTACACTATTTGGTGATCCTGAACCGATTGAACAAACTGAAAAGAAAACCCGCACAAAAGCAAAGCCTGTTGCGGTTTCCCTGACTGCACCCACACCGGATATGATGGACTATATTCTCCGTGCGGGCAGCAATGAGCCGAAATCTCTGGAGCGTATTGTGGCGCATTTCCAGAAAGGCAAATCACCTGCCGAAAATGCAGAATTTCTCCGCAAGGAATTTGATGTGGACGGGCGTGGGTATCATTATGTATCGGACGATCATGCAGAAGCGGCTATGCTTGCGGCGTGGTTTGACAAGGACGGTATTACGGCAGCGATCAGCAATACCGCTTTCCCGGAGGG
>CACXGK010000042.1 GCA_902767115.1 uncultured Ruminococcus sp. | reverse complement strand
CATTCGCGAAGAATGGCTCTTTTTCGGTATATTCGTATCACTCCCTTGTGTATTTTGACAGTATCAGAGTGTCCGCAAACGGTTGGTGTGCCGTTTCGATAGCGCGATAAGCGGTATCAAGATCCTCGAAATCCGGTCTGCCTGTTTCGCTCTCCAGATGTCCGTAACGGGTGTAGTCGAGGGACTGCTCGTTGACGTGGATCAGCGTACCATCGTTCTGGAACACAGGATTGGCGTACCCGACGTGGTATGTGCCGGACTCGTCCGAAAAGATGATGTACAGGCGATGCTGCTTGTAAGCAAGGCTTTCCGGACGCAGACTGTTGTCCAGATTGCTGGTATTACTGGTCAGATAATCCGTGTCGGGCGAGGGGAGTACGGTATACATCGCCTCTGGAGTAAGAGAAGCAGCGGAAAATTCTGCCGTCATGCCATCTTGCAGCGTTTCTAAAACCGGTTCGGTCAGATCCTTGTCAGAGAGCAGATAATGCTTGATTTCGGTCGGGATGATCGTGTATTGCCGCGAATCAGCGGAGAGCGTAAAATTGTTTTTGGAGAGATATTTCTCGGCTTTTTCCGCATTGGCGGCAGCATCAATTGTGATGCATTCCGGTGTCGCTTTGGAGATCAAGCAGTCAATGCCGATAGCCGGATCACCGCTTGTCATGGTGACGGTAAGTGATGCAGGGTAGGCGTTATCATACATATTGGGATTCAGCACAGCATCCGTGAAAACGTCCAGTTCAGATGGGATGGTTTCATCGGGAATTGCAGCCGGAGTCGTGGTGATGGTTTCGTTTGTGGCTGGCTGAGCTGCCGCTGTGCCGCAGCCGGTCAGACTGAGCATAGCGATCAGAATGGGGAATACGAGTGTTTTCTTCATGGGGATCAGATCCTTTCGTTGATATAGAATTAGTATAACATAAATAACCGCCGGTTGGCTATTCACGATGTGAATGAATCCAATCGGCGGTTATTGTTTACCTTTGGCGGATGTTTGAAATTGTGCTATTATAGCACAATTTCATTTGGATTTACAAGCAATGCCATGATTCCGATGACAGCTTCTTCTGGGGTAGGCATCTTGTGATCTGGCGACATGGAGTGCCAGATCTCCTGCGTGGCAGCATCGCTCTGTTCTATCGCCGCTTGAATGGCAGCGATGATCTCAGCTTGCACTTCCTCTGGTGTGGTCTGGTTTTCGGTTGCAATTTTCTCAAATAAGGTTTCCATAGAATCATCTCCTTTCATAACCAATGGTTATAAACTGTAACCTATAGTTATTATACCATAACCATTATGTCGGATTCTGTCGAAAAAGGAAACTCCCACAAAAATAATTGTGGGAGTCGGATTTTATGATTTTGAATATTCGATCAAGGTTTCGATTACGGCGAAAATACGTTGCTGTTCGTGTTGGGGCAGTTGCTTGATCGAATCATAAAGTATTGAACTTTTGATAGCGCTTTGCGCATTCAGCACATCACAAAGCAGCGGATCGGACGAAATTTCCAGAGCATTAGCGATCTTGATGAGTGTCGAAAGAGATGGGATCTTTTCACCACGCTCGATCATGCCGATGTAGTTGGCACTCAGATCGGTCAGTTCTGCGAGTGCCTCTTGTCGCATTCCTTTTTCTGTGCGATATTTCTTGATGTTACGTCCAATCGTTGTGAAATCCACGCAAATACACCTCACTATCAGTTTTGGTTTCCTACTAATAGTATACATGATTGCGATTGAAATTAACACAAACTATTTGGTGGATGAAGTGACTGTGAGTGTCTGCGTCGGCGAAATGTGCTATTATAGCACAAATGACAAGTGAGATTCTGACACATGATGAAATGATGGAGATGTTAAAAATCGGCTGGAGTACGTTTTATAAGCTGATACAGGAGGGCAGACTCAAAGGGTTCAAAGAAGGCAATCGGTATAAGGTGCCGTTGTCGTCGGTGGAGAAGTATGTAAAAAATAGTGTGAAGGAATGAAAGATGCCCGTATGCTGTGGGTGGCATACGGGCTCTATATTATTATGGCTTTGTAGCTATTGCATCTAAGCTAATACTTGATAAGATAGAAGGAACTGAACGTGAGCAGAACTCATGTCCTATATTATTTGCTGTTTCATGAGACAAAAGCGCTTTCAGCTCTTCGATAGTATCTACGCCAAATAAAGGTTTGATACGTTCGCAGTATTCTTTTGAGATCATTTTCTGCCACATAGATTGAATTTCGGTATGGTATATGTAGGTCGTTGGGAACCAGCATCCTGACGATTTGAAAAACAGTCTTCCAAGTTGATATAATACTATGTCCGCATTAGAAATGGTTTCTTTTGTAAGAATAGGACGTTTTTCTCTTTGCACCAATATTTCGCCTGTTAACGTGAATAATTTTGGTTGGTGACAATTCGGTTTACAGCGTTTTTCAATAAAACGATTGTATTCTCGGAATATGAAATAATCGGAAGCTTCAATAGGATTATAGCTTGAATTTGTTTTAATAAAATAAGTATGACTAAGCAACTTGTTTACTTCTCTGTATTTTTCATAGTAAAGCAAGACAGCAACCGTGTCAATAAATCATTCGTTGATTAAATAGCTATATAGACGGTCAATAGGAGCAGGAACGATCGAATTTGAATCAACCTCATTATATAATTTCTCAAAAAATCGGTTAAGTAAGTACTGATGTCTGATGCGGTGACGATTAAGGAATCAATATAGTCAAGGAATAAATCCCGTATATCTTTGGTTTGATCTAATGCTTTCAAGAATGATTTATCTTGTTCATCACTGTCATTGCCGCTTGCGCCGATCAAGGGTATCATGGAACCTTCAAAAATACTTTCGAGACTTTCCATAATATCCGGATTGTTATTTCTCCAAGAATCAAAAATACATTTGAAGTTCAACCGCTCCGCTTGAAAGTTGAGCGGACATTGTCATGGTTTCAAGGCTTGCGACGGCTTTCTAAGGATGTTGAGATAAAAGCCGTTTATTCTGAAACTATGTGCATAATCTCGCATATCCACACCCTTCTTCGCAGATGCTAAGTCTATGTGGACAGTTTCTCAGGATCACACAGATGAAGCTCGCCTGAGCTGCGGGAACGGAGAAAATGGAATATGTCAAAGATACCGAGGAAACCAAAGACAGCACCTTCATCGGTGTGCCGTGTCAATAAGAATACCAACTTTACCGTGATGAGCAACTATACTACGCGCTATTGCAAATCGTAATAACGATTTGCAATCCGTCGCCTTTGACGGCGGGCGGCGCTATGCGCCGCTAAGCGCTCCGTTATACGCCCTCTTCCAAAGCCATATAGTGACTTTGGCGGCTGCTGCGCAGCCTGCAAAGCACAACTTCGTTGTACTTTGCAATAGAGGGCAGTATATCATCTGCTGTCAACCAATCTGAGCCTGAAAGCAATAGGACTTCTCAGCAAAGTTCTTTCTTTGCCGGAGAATTGGGACTACTCTATCGCTGGACTAACTTCGATCTGTAAGGAGAAAGAGACTGCGTTCAAGGCAGCACTCGACGAGCTGAAGGAGTGGGGCTATTGTATCAGATCCTCGATCCGGACGCCAAGTACCTTTGCAATCTGCATCAGTGTCGGAAGATCGGGGATACGTTCGCCTTTTTCCCAGCGGTATACGGTCTGCACAGCGCAGCCGATCTCTTCTGCAAGCTTTGCCTTGGAAATGCTTTTTTCCTTGCGGCAGTTCTGGATCCGGGCAGCAACGCTGCATCCCCCCGTGAAGGATGCATGGAGCATCTCTTCGGTCACGTCCGAGACAGGATATAGAAGATGATCCAGCGCATCCCGCAGACGTTCCGTGCTGACCGGCTTCATCAGAAAGGCGCTTGCTCGTGTGCGGTAGCTGTCAAATGCAAATTTCTCGTAGGAGGTCACATATATAATGTTCGTCCGCGGGTACTTCGCAAGGATCTGTTCTGCGAGGTCGATGCCGTTTGCCTGATCGAGATCAATATCCATGAAGATCACGTCAAAGCGATGCTCTTCCGCCAATGACAGGATCTCGTCCGGCTTGTTTGTTCCGATGATCTTCGCATCCGGGACAATATCGTGCAGCTCGTCCATGATATCTTCCACGATGAGTTTATGATCGTCTGCTACCAATATTTTCATGCGGATACCTCCTGTAGTTTCGGGATCTGGATGGTGGCAGTCATCCCGCCGTCAGGCTTCTGCTCGGTCGTGAGTGATCCGCCGCACTGAAGAGCCAGCCGCAGGCGCGTGTTGTTGATACCGACTCCCGTGCTTTCTTTGCTTTTCTCTGTCGGCGGTATGTCCGATCCGCTGTCCTCAACGCTGATGAGGATCACGCCCTCCTCCGTTTCAAGGGTACTAATGCAGATATAGCCGTTTTCTTTGCCCGTTCCGTACTTGACAGCGTTTTCAATGAGAGGTTCGAGCGTCAGGGGCGGAAGCTTGAAATCTGTCGTTTTCAGGTCATACCGGATGTCGATCTGACGGGCGGTATCAGCCAGTACCAGTGAGAGGTAGGCTTTCACATGACGCAGCTCCTCTTCAAAATCAATGATGTCGTCAAAATTGATCGCGCGGATATGGACATTCAGATAATCCGCAAACGCATCAATGCAGGCGACTGCCTTTTTGGGGTCTCGCTTGACGAGAGAACGGATGATGCTCAAGGAATTCAGTATGAAGTGCGGATGGATCTGTGTGCGCAGGAGCGAGGTTTTCTGCTGAGCAAGCATCAGTTCCTTCTGGGAGATCATATTCTGCATCTCACTCTGATAGATCAGCGAGAGGTAGAAGTAATACTCCAGCATACAGGCAGCCGAAATCGCATCTGCATAGCCGGTGACCAGACCGGTCTCCTCCAGAACTGCCACCAGTACAGACTGGATACAGATCAGCAGAACGATGGCACTGCGTTTGAGCTGATCCCACTTGAAGTAGACAATCGTGAAGAACATGAGCAGGAACAGGTAGAAGATCTCCGTATAGTAGATCGTAAAGCCCATGATGCTTTTATGCCAGGGGTGCTGCTTATCCATCAGGATGTCAGCATTGCTCTCGCTGCCCATATAGCTGTAGACGAACGCATTGAGAAGTGCCGGGATCGAGCAGGGCAGCCGGTATTTTCTTTCTGGTATCACGATGAATGCGATGATCATGATGATGACCGGGCGGAGCACATAGCTCAGCACCGATGTGATGACCAGGACACGGTACTGCTGATCCTGCTGTTCCGGGAACAGCAGTTGATTCTCTGCCCAGCTGTTTGCAGTGTTGGAGACCGTAAGGATCAATTGCAGGAGAATGCCGGCGTAGAAGTAGCCTGTTGCCGGGACCGCGAGCTTTTTATTGATGATGAGCATGACTGTCAGAGACATCAGAAGCATCAGGGGCAGGAAATTATACAGAAAGAAATTCAGGAGCAAGTCTGCTCACCTCCGGTAGGAAAAAATCAGCGCCCAAGGGGATGGCTTTTAGAGTATATTACCATTATATCATATTTTACAGGATTTGTCATCGGTCAAATCAGTCAAACTTTCTGTACAAAATGTACAAAATACGCCGATAAATTTTTGCATTGCATCTGGTATATTAACCATTCTGGTGAATGACAATTGTCAGAGTATGTGATATAATGTTTATAGGAATGCAATAGTTCTCGATGCACTTATTACAAGGAGGATAGAATATGTATCAATATACTTTGCTTGCGCTGACAGTTTGTACAGCTGTGGGATTTGGATACGGTCTGTTCCGGTTTTTCCGCAGTAAATCTGCACTGTACCTGCGAATGATCATCATTGGTGTTGGGTGTGCGATGCTCGGAAGGCTGTTTGAGACACTTCAGCTATTTGTGAATGGTGAGCTCAGCAGCGGATTCCATGTCGGTATGCTGGGCACGATCGGCAGCTTTCTGTTCTTCTTCACAGCCAACTACGGTCAGATGGACTCCATCGTAGATGATGGCTCAAAGAAGTTTAAGAAGTACCGCCTCATCGGACTTCTCGCACCCATCAGCGTGATCACGCTGTATTGTGTGGCATACGGATTCAAAGGTTTCTCCGAAACTTCTGTGGCACTTGGCGTACAGTCTGCTGTTACGGCAATGGCAGCGTACTTCCATCTCAAGCATCTGGTCATCCCGGATGTGGAATACGGTCTGATCCGCGCGATCCGCAGCTACAACCTGCTTGCCCTGATCTATGCCTATCTCTGCATGGCAGAGATGATTGTTGAAAGCACAGCGCTGCCGACTGTCTGCATCGTGATCGTTTTCGTCCTGCAATGCGCAGTGATGCTCGCATTCGTCCCTGTATTGGAAAGAGGTGTAAAAAAATGGACAACCTGAGTTACATCGTTTTGATCTGTATGACGATCTCCCTTGGACTGATGCTCCCGTTGATGGAGAAGAAGACACGAGGCGTAGTGATCTTCATGATGATCGGTATCTTCTCCTGCCTGTTTATCTCCGAACTGAACAGCATCCTGCTCAAAGCCTTCAATAACGATATGTTCTATGTAACGACTACGATCACGCCTGTCACGGAGGAGCTCATCAAGGCGCTCCCTATCCTCTACTTTGCGGCCGTGGTCTCCGATGACCGCCGCACGCTGATCTCCAATGCCTTTGCAGTCGGCGTCGGATTTGCACTTCTGGAGAATATGGTCATTCTGATGCAAAATATCAGCAGCGTGACGATCTTCTGGGCACTCGTCAGAGGCTTCGGTTCCGGTCTGGTACACGGTATCTGCACTGTCATGGTCGGCTACGGCATCTCCTATATCCGGAAGCGCCGCAAGCTGTTCCTCTGCGGTACGTTCGCGCTGCTTTCCACAGCGATCATTTATCATGCGACCTACAATTTGCTCGTGCAGTCCAGCTTCCAGTACGCTGGCATCCTGCTCCCGATCGCTACCTATGTGCCTGTTCTGCTCCTGACCCGGAGCAAGCTTGCACCGAAAGCCTGACCTCCCGAACGGAAAGGAGTGCTGAAGATGAGTAAGAAACACTGGATGACCCGGATGGGAACGATCCTGACCGCAGCGGCATTGACAGCGGAACTGACCGTTCCGTCTGCACTGACTGTCAATGCAAGAAACCGGCTCTTTATCACCGATATACGGCTTGAAGCCGGTGAGAATGCGGTCGAGCTCCTGGAAGCGGACGGCTATGAAGTTATGCTTGTCGGGCTGAATGCCGGTGCTGAGCCGGAAGCGCAGGTCTATATGGGCTACAAGCTCAATGAAGGTGCGCCAATTACCAATGTCCTGCTGTCCGCCGATGTGGGGGATTCGCTGACAGATGCGAACGGCGTTCTCTATGAATGTGCAAGCCATGTGGATGTGGATGCAGGTGTTGGCGGCGGCGCGGGATGCATCTATTTCACCCGCGATGAGAGCGTCGGCACGCCGCTGGTCGGGCTGAATATCTTGCGCAGTGATGCGGATGAGGGCACGCAGCTCTACCCGATCACGAATGACGGCGCTGAGATCGTGCGGACACCGGACGGCGTCCCGGGCGATCTGGAGCGCAGCAGCCAGACGGTGACGGGCTATCTGGCACAGATCCGTGACGGCATCGTCAAACCCTATATCAGTGAGATCGGCGTTGTGACCGATACGGACAAATGGAATGCCATTTACACCGCCTGTGAGCGGGGATACAATTATTATATGGAGGGTGACATCGACAGCTCACCGGAGACCTATACCATCATCGCCTACAAGCGCACGGCGGATGTTTCCGAAGCTGTGACGAACATCACCGCCATTGCTGCGGATACGGTAGAGCAGATGGAGGCGGCACAGCTCATCGATTCTCCGACAGAGCCGACGTCAGAAGCCGAGAACACAGAGGCAGAGAACGCTGAGGCAGAGAACGCTGAGGCAGAGAACGCTGAGGCAGAGAACGCTGAGGCTGAAAACACTGAGGCTGAAAACACTGAGGCTGAGATCTCAGAAACCGAAGCAGCTCCTGTTTCGGAAGAACCAGACGAGACCCAGACCGAGCCGACCGAACCGGAAGAACGGCTCACGGCGGTTGCTGTCGGCATCTCCGGCATCGAGTATGTGCGTGTGTCCAGCCAGCCGATCACTTCGGAAAAGCCCTACTACCTGTACCAGACCAAAGATATCCAGGCGGGCAATCCGGTCTCCATGCTCTATGGGGAAACTCTGGAGGAAGATGCAGAATTTCTGTTCAGCACATGGGTATCGAGCTATTTTGCTTCCCAGAGCCCTTCCGGAGCAGCTACCTATTGTGTGAATGAAGACCTTTACAGTGAACTGGAAAACGACCTCACAGTCATGACCAAGGTACCCGTACAGCTTCTGGATGATTTCGGTTCTGATACAGAAGAAACCACAGAAGAAACCACCGGGGAGGACGCATCCGAAGCAGAATCATCAACAGAAACAGCAGCGGACTCCACGGAAGAGATCGCTGACAGCACGCAGGAACCGGAAAACACTTCCGATACCGCAGAACCAGCAGATACAACGGAAGCACCCGCAGAAACGTCTGCGGAACCCGCCGCAGCGCCGGAAACCGATGCACCGGCAGCCGATCCGGCAGATACACCTGCACCGGAGGAATCGCCTGCCGCTGATGAAAACCTGTCCGCTGAGGTAAACTGCTCCCTGTTTGCGCCGCTGACGGCTCATGCAGAGGAAGACATGGCAGATGACAGCGGTACCGATCAGAAAACAGTCGGCATCGTCATGCTGACAGCCCGTGACGGTCTCCCGGAGAGTGCGGTGCGCATTGGCGGCATCCGTGAGGAAACCGTTCAGACACCGATCGTGGAGAGAACAGAGCGATCCAGCCGGACGAACAAGTTCCCGGCATCTGTCTTCGGCGAACGCGGAGTGCTGGCACTTGTGATGGGCTGCATCGCAGTTGTGGGTGCAGGCATCGCGGCTGCCGTGATCCGGAAGAAGCATCCGGCAGATAAACAGAAAGAAAAGAAGCGCAGGAAATCGAGGTGAGCGTGATGAGAAAACGTTTCATAGCAATGCTGACAGCAGGGATGATGGCAGCGTTCTGCCTGCTTCCTCTGACAAAGCAGATCGCAGTCCCACAGCTCACAGCAGAAGCGGCTGAGGCCACAGATGATTTCGTAGGACACGGCACCGATCTGGAGCGCTATGGTTTGCAGGAAGAATACGCGATCATACCGTGCTGTGCAGGCGCCTCTGCAGTGGACGTAGACGGGGGCAACGGCCGGTCATTACAGATCTGGAGCGCCCTGCGCAATCCGAACCAGACCTTTACCGTCGGGAAAAATGGCGACTACTACTACTTTACCTGTAAGAAAAACGGGAAAGCCGTGCAGTTGTCAGGTGCGCTGGGAGAGGGCGCCTTTCCCTGGCTGGAGGTAGACACCTATACCGGTGCCGACAAGCAGCTCTGGTCGCTTGAATATATGGAGGACGGGACCTATCTCATCCGGAGCAAAGCGAAGCCGGACATGGTCATGGATGTGAATTACGGCCGCTGGGATAACGGTGCGGCGTTGTGGGCTTGTTACGAAAACCGGTCAAAAGCCCAGCGCTATCGGTTCGTTCACACCTCCACCATCGAACCGCTGGAGGAATGGGGCGCAAGCCGCAGTGACTGCCGGGGATCCGACTGGGATATCTGGGACGGTTCTGTCAGTACGCAATGGTATTATGCCGATCCGAACGCCAAAACGTTCTATATCAGCAAGGCAAGTGAACTGGCAGGTATTTCTCAGCTCGTACGCGACGGCGTGACAAGCTTCGCCTGCCAAACCATTGTCCTGCAGCGTGACATCAACCTTGCCGGTATCGAGTGGACGTGTATCGGCACCGAGGCGAGAGCGTTTCAGGGTAGCTTTAACGGCGGCGGTCATGCCATCATCGGACTGTCACTCACAAATACTGCCAATGATGCGGATTACCGAGGCTTTTTTGGGTATGCGATCTACGGGAGCATTGGTAACTTTGCGATCAAAGGCAGTGTGGCAGGAGATGAATATGTCGGCGGAGTTGCCGGCTGCATCGACAGTGTCCATTTATACAATATCTACAGCGAAGTCAGCATGACAAGAGCAACAGACGACTATCTGGGCGGTATTTGCGGATATGCGACCAGTCGAGCCTATATTGAGCACTGCACGCAGAATGCGCGTGTCACATCCGGTGACTGCGATCCGTACAGAGGCGGGATCGCCGGGTGTGGCAACGGCGTGATCCGCTACTGCAAGAATATGCAGACAGTTGACTGTGACTGGAATTATGTCGGCGGTATCGCTGGACAGAGCGACGGCGGAAAGATCGAATATTGTGCTAATTACGGTACGGTCGGCTGCGGCGGTGATTCCAAGCATACTGGCGGTATTATCGGATATGGCATCAGTTCTGTCATTTACTGCTGCTACAATGCCGGCAGGGTCTACAGCACAAATGCCGGCTACGTCGGAGGTATCTGCGGCGATTATGATCCCAAAAGGAGTGCAGTGGTCGAGTTCTGCATCAATGAAGGCAGTGTATCCGGTAACTATGATATCGGCGGCATCTGCGGTGTTGGTCAGTGTCTGAGCTGCCTGAATCTGGGGATCGTCAGCGGCGACACAAGAGTTGGAGCGATCAGCGGCAACACACCATATGGCTTGGATCACTGTCTGGCGCTCGCCTGGAGTTCTCCCGGTCTGATCGGAAAAGGCAGCGGCGTGGGTGCTGAATGGATCAGTGCGCAGCAGCTGATCAGCGGAGAAGCGTGCTACAAGCTGAACAACGGCGGGTCTGTTACCGGATGGCACAGCGGTGCTGTACCGGTCACCCCATTTTATCAGAATCTCGGGAGTGATCCTGTTCCATCCTTTACCGGATCCAAGGTCAATCTGAACGGCAGTATCTATACGAATGATACCTATCGGGTGGATATCACCTCCACGAAAGATTACGGAAAGGTCGTGGGCGGCGGAACGTACAGTTCCGGCAAAACAGTGAAGCTCACCGCTGTTCCGGAGGCAGGCTGTGTGTTCGATCATTATGAAGTCAGAACTTCCCAGACGGGCAAGTGGTCCCGATGGGACGGCAATGAGGGAGATTTTCCTTCCTTTGAGATCACCGAATACAAGGATGCCGAACTGGTCCTGACCGCGAAGATTGACCGATCCTACAGTATCAACGCAGTATTCAATGTTTTCGATGATACACCGGACGATCTGAAGATGAAGGCAAAGGTCACGCTGAGCTGCACCAACGGTGTGGACGGCTGGAACAGCGATATCATCCCGGTCTATCTCATTGACAGCGCCGGTGATCAGCATCTCTGGGAGATCGACAAGTCCGACCTTAACGAGGAGGGCGAATCCCAGACGCATGACTTTGACCTCGGCACAGCCAGCCCCGTGGCGCTCTATGCGTATCCGGATTTTGGCGGTGGCTGCACAGTCCGTGATCTGGGGCTGAAAGCACAGATGTGGGTCAACGGCAGCGGTGAAGCGATGTCCAGCGGAGAAGTGACGATCCGGTCGTGGCCGTTCATCTCCTCGAAGTACGGCGATGATTATATGCATATCTCCTTTGATGACAATGGTATTTCCAGGATTGGTCTCATGCAGAAAGACGGTACTGTGAAGTTTGACGACCAGCAATATAAGCACTGCAAGGAGGCATGGAACAAGGCACTGGGTACCAAGGGCGATGTGACCATTCAGCTCCAGAGTGCATGGCTGACGGATACCGTGCTGGAGATCTCCGAGAATCAGAGCGTGACGCTCGATCTCAACGGCTATCCCATCATCCGTTCCATCAAGAAGACGCAGGATGAGGGCGAGCTGTTCAATATCCATGCAGGCGCCACATTGAAGATCATCGACTCCCGACCCGACAGCAAGACAGCCAGCACGTTCAGCGGCGGCAGCATTCAGGGCGGCAGAAGCGATGATACCGGCGGACTGATCGAATGTGCCGGCACACTGAATATGGAGGGCGGTACTCTGTATAACGGCGGCACGACCGACAAGGGCGGTGCGCTCCGGCTTACCGGAAACGGCACAGCGAATCTGACGAACGTTCTCATCTCCGACTGCTGGACGGACAAGGCTATCTCCTACAATAACGACGGCGGCGCGATCTATATGTGTGACAGCAGCAAGGCGAATCTCAAGTATGTCATCATCCGCAACTGCCGTGCGTTCGATTACGGCGGCGCGATCTATCTGGAGGACGATGGAAACTTCCTTACCTGCGAGAATGTCTATATCAAAACCTGCAAGGCTGACGACAATGAGGGCGGCGGTGTATATCAGGATGCCGGCGCAACGTCGTGGGACGGCGGCAGCATCCAGAATTGCAGAGCATCTGAGGACAACGGCGGCGCGTTCTATCAGAACAATGGCGAGGTCTACTTCCGGAATGTAGAATTCCTAAACAACTACACCGAGGATAACGGCGGTGCCTTCTACAGCGACACGGATGACAAGGCGTGGTTCATTGGCTGCACGATGCAGGGCAACCTGGCTGACGATCACGGCGGTGCAGTTTATCAGAATGAGGATCACCTCTACATGGAGGGATGTACGATCACCAACAATGCCGCAGGCGGCGATGCAGGCGGTCTGTATATCGAAAGCGATGCCTCGATCGACATCAGCGGCATGACGATCATCAAGAGCAATGACGGCAGCGATTCACTGGACAACCTCGTGCTGGAAGACGGCGCATTCCTCTACGATCACGGTGTAATGCCAGGTTCTGACATTCACCTGTGCTCCGACAGCGACGGGGAGGTCTACCTCGGTGATACTGCTGAGATCAGCGAATACAAGCTGAATAACTGGTATCATGCAGATCACGGCAAACTGGAGCTTGCGGATGTAAAAGACAGGAATACGCAGCTCTCTGCATCTGTCTTTACGGACGGCAGGGTTTTGCTGTATGTCGGCGCCGGGCTGTTGATCCTGTTTGCAGCAGGCGGTCTGTTCTATGCAAGAAGGAAGAAAGGGGGAGCACAATGAGAAAGATCAGGATGATCTCACGGATCGCAGCAGCAGCGATCACGGCGTGTATGCTGTTCAGCAATCAGCCGTGGACGTATGCAGCCGCAGAAGTCAAGCAGGATAGTGAGCTTGCGGTACAGTATGTGAGCGAGATCAAGATGTTCTACGGCTCTTCTGAAGATGAAGCGAAAAAAGATTGTGTAAATGAGGGTTACATATTCAGCAGCACCAACATGAATGCCGGTGCCAATACCGAGATCGGCGCATACCTCGGTTACAAGACGACCGAGGATCCGGATGAAGCGATCACGGACATCACACTGCTGGATATGAAAAACAGCCACTATGAAGAAATGAGCTATCAGGAATTTCTTGATAAGCATGTAACGGAATTTGACACGCAGGCTGGAGAGATCATGAAGCTCGTCAATGATTTCCGCGACAAATATGACGCAGGCAGTCCGAATGCGATTGCTGCGTATGATTCACTGAATCTCATCTACATCAGTGATACGGAGTCGCCGGATGCAGCAAGCAATCTCCTGGGCAATTATATGCTCAACAAGGCAGACCGGACGTTCTTTGCCAAGTTCATCCAGCGCGGCAATTCTATGGTGCTCAATAAGATCATCAGCATCCTGGCAAATGCCACTGCGGATTACAATGCGGATCATACCACATGGGTCGAGCGTGCCAAGGTAAGTGAGCTGCCGACAATGATGCAAAAGGCGAAATCCGCAACACTGAACGAATACAATGCGAGATTCGGTGATCCTGCGAAGACGCTCATCCAGGACATACAGGAATTTGCGGCAGTGTATGCCGAAGCGAAAGAACGCTATGATCTGTACGGCGAATCGCTCGGCTACGGCGAGTCTGTAGGTCTGAACGAGGGCAGCACAGCAGTGGATCTGATGAACGCCGGGACTGACTGCCGGTTTCCGGAATATGCAGAAGCACTGCATACCTATGCAATGCTGGATGCATACGTCTACCAGAGTGCAGGTGAGACGGTCGTGACCAATGCTGCTCTGCTGACAGGATCCGAAAACAGTGAGGCGGATGCACAGGTTGTTTACACGGATAACAAGACACTGGCAGATTATTTTATGGAGCTTGCTTACGACCCATCGCTCAGCGATCATCCGGAGCGCGTCTATCCTCTGATCCAGGGCATGACACAGGCACAGATCGCAGTACTTTCGATGTGTGGTCTGAACAAGCTGATCAGCGGACTGTATCCGGCGGAGAATTACCTGCAAAGCCGCGAAGAAGCGATCAATCAGGCCAAGCAGAATCTGATCGACAGCGGTCTGCCATCCGGCAGGATCTACCTCTGGTCTGGTACGGATACCACAATGTATGGCAAGAAGGTCGCTGAGACCAGTACGCTGATCGAAGCAAAGTATTCCGGACGTGATGTAAAGGAATCTATCGATGCAGAAGCCCGCAATGAATCTAACACACTTGCGGAAGTACTGAAATATGTGGAAACTGTGACGCTCATCTATTCTGGTTTGTATATGTTTGCATCCATATTCATAACCTCCTCGCTTCTGACATTAGGCACGTCGATCTGCTCCATGGCTGGTCTTGCGATGTCTGTAGGTCTCGTTGGTACAGCGATTGCCTGGGGTGCGTTGGGTGCGGCATTCTGCGCTTTGTGGGCACTCAATATCCTGGCTGTCGTTATAAGCCTTGCGCTTCTGGTCTATAATATCCTGGAATGGACAGGTGCTCTTGACAGCAGAGAAGAAGTTGATTATGATGACATCCCCGAGATCGTGTTCCATGTCCGCGATGACAGTCAGGGAAAGGCAAAGCGTATCCGGTATGATTGTGTCCACAGTAATGCCAGCACGGATATCCTGGGTGATAATCGGGGCTTCTTTGAAAAGCTGTTGTCAAAGATTTCCGATGAGGAAAGATTCAAAAATAATACCTTTGCGGATGTGAATGCATTCCAGAGTTTGTATGACCGCTGGATCACCATGTATACGACTAAGGCACCGGATGCCGGTGAGCCGATCGCAGTCATCGACGGTCAGGATCCGTTCATCACGAGAACTACATATCAGGCACCGGAGGGCTATCGTCCGCTGACATTGTTCAGCAGTCTTCAGGCAGCCAACGTCAATGATGTTGAGATCGACGATGAGAAAGGCAGTGATCTGTTCGTATTCTTCCCGGGAAGTTCCGGCGTAATGAATTCAGGTACGATCGTTGAATCCGGGCAGTATGTGACGGATGTGCGCCTTTCCTCGGCAAGCAACAAGTCAGATGCGATCAATGCTCTGAAAAATGCGAGCTATGAGTACATTGATATGAATCTTACGCCCGGACACGGTGAGACCTATCTCGGCTATAAGCTCGGTTCCGAAAATACCGCACTGACTGATATCCGTGTCAGCACGGTCGGCACTCCTCAAATTGAATTCGGAGATGTTTCCTACAGTAAAGCCGGCATGGATAATTTCGGCAGAACACAGGATGGTATCTGCCTGTATAAGACGACCTCAGCAGCTGCCGGTACACCGATTATCAAGATCTCTGTAGAGCATAAGCGTCTTCCCCTGGGCAGCGGTGCTGAGCCGGTGTGTCTGTTCAGCGGCGGAAATGCCGTGGATATCGGGAAATACTGGCGCAACAATATGCTGGACATCGAGAATGATGACCCGTCTTATTTTCTCTCCAAGGGCGGATATGACAGCACATTTAACGGTGACATGTATGCATATCAGTACGTCCATGAGGAAGACCCCTACAATGGTATGTATCTGTACTTCTGGCCGAAGGAGCAGTTCATGTCAGAAGATGAGAATGGTACTCCAAATCCCTCATACGTTGGAGGATTCTCCTATTTCATTGCCGGAGACAGCACTACCGCTGATAATACCTTCGGTACGAACTATGAGTATATGCAGACCTTCGCCAAGGAAAACGGCTTTGAGCTGATCCAGGAAGACGGTACTGCATTCCGCACGATGACTCCCAGTGCAGGCGAGATGACACTGATGACACGATGGCGTGACGTCGGAGGATATCCTGTCGATACCTACAATTTCGATCAGGCGCATACACTGGTCGGGAACATCGTCGTTGCAAACAGTGACGGCGGACTGATCTCCGCCACCATGACAGGCAACGCAGGACGAATGGATTCTAATACCAGCCGCGAACGGGAACCGCGCATGATCTATCATACAGCACAATATTTCGGTGTTTCCTACACCTATAATCCCTACCGCGCGATCACCGGTATCTCGGCGCTGATGACTTCTTACACAGAAACCACGCACCAGATCAAATACACCGGTATCTCAACACCTGCCGGAACGCTGCAGCCCTGCAACATCAGTATGCAGGGACATCCGATCACCGGTGCGGGCATCAGCTCCAGCTATTTTGATATGAGCTCGATGGTTTTCCCGTTCTATACCAACTATACGGCAAGACAGCGTTCTGACCTTGACTGGATGACCGACAAGGAGACTGAGATCCATCCGCGTTATCTTCTGACCGCAGGCCCGCGTGAGGGGATCCTTCCGATCGCCCGTGAAGACCTTATCTTTGTCACGCAGCAGGATCCCGGAACGATCGATGGTTTCGTCCCGCTGTGCGATATGCGTACACCGGGCGATACCGCCCATCCGTTTAATCTGGCGCTTGAGACCACGAACTGTGGTTCCAAGTATCTCTATTTGTACCTGAGCAACAATGCAGGCGGCAGAGCGGGAGCACCGAAGAACGACGGTCACAATGTATACCGGAAAAAGAAGTATATCGCAGCCGTGTTCTGCGGTGTCGGCAAGACCCCGGAGGAGGCCATTGCAAAGCTCTATTCGCAGGCAAATGAACAGTGGCCGGCGTTGTCAGCAGCGTTCAGCGATATTGCTGCGCAGCCTCTGGTCACCGAATTTGATGAGATCCTGCCGATCGACCTCTCCAGTGATCATCCGTGGTATGAGCTGCACTGTAATGACACAAGCGTAAACTCCCTGAAAAACGGCGAATGGGTGCGCGGCAACGATGCTGCATACTACCGCTGGGAAGGCCATGAGGAATGGAACTTCAATATCATGGGCTGTACCCAGAAGGAGATTAATGAATACGAGCAGATGTGCAATTGTGCATATGTCGGCGTTGTACGCACGGATTTTGCGAACGGCAAATCCCGAAATGCTGTCTATGGCCTGGTCAAGTATTATGATAAAAGCGATGTGCCGTCGTCCACACTCATGGTCGGCTCGACGAACTGCAATCTTGCAGGCGGTCCTGTCGATTCCCCGGAGGGAAGATACAGTCTGTACTATACCGGTAATACCGGCGCAGGCGCATTCTCCGCACCGATCACCGATCTTGTGATCGACGACGAGATGTTCATCAACGGCTATAATACATCGTTTGCAGTCAGCAGTTCTGACCGCGTGGGCGGCAGCCTGCCGGAATATACCCAGCTGCGTATGCGGACAGATGAGCATCTGTATTTCCATCTTGCCTATGACCGTGTGTATATGCCGTACATCGAGGACATCTACATTGGTGTCGGCAAGACCAGGAAAGAGGCATATGCAGATCTGATCGGCATGACGAATGCCTATGCAGCGATCGACGTGAACTGCAACAACAATTCCTATTCTGATCAGTGGATCGCCATCGGTTACAGACGTACCAATATCCGGGAAGATGCGATCAAGGATATGTTCCTCTATTACGGCAATGATCCGGAGAATTCAGTCATGATCGGTGACGGCTACGCCGCGACGGAATCTTATGTAACTGCAAGAAATCCCCGTACACACCAACCTCTGAAGGATGCGGACGGAAATCCAATCAAGAAAAAAACGGTAAGCTATCAGGAGTATTCACCGGATGAGGGCGCAACGTACTATCTTCTCAAGCACAACCTGAAAAAAGGCGGTGCAGAGACATTCGCACTGAACCAGGGGAACGGAGGAAAGGGTATTTATCTTTACTATACATCCGACAATATCTGCTATGAAGATAATATGGAAGCCGAGATCTTCCCGATCACGAGCATTGCACTCGGCTATGGAGATATTTCCCCTAAATTCGCTAATGCTGAGGATCTGGCAAAGGTATACCAGGGTGCTTACTACACGACCGAAAAGGTCAGCGTCAAGCAGTTTGAAGATCCAAGATGGGAATGCGTCATCGGCGTTGAGGACGAAGTGAGACTCTGGAAGATGGATGCATCGAACGGTCGGAGAATGTCCTTGAACGAAGGCATCCTGCCGGGCATGGGAAACAGCGGGTGGCACGCAGGCGACAACCGTGTGTATATGTACATCAACCGCGATAAATGCATGGCGACCGGCGGAGAAGAACCGTCAGACTATGCGATCCGCCCTAACGCAGCACTTCCCGAGTACGGCTACTACAGCGCAGACAGCAGATTCGGCATTTTGAAACAGACAGGCTGATGCACAGCTAAAGAATGCAGCTCCCTTGCAGAGTCTGGTTCCCTGTTTTCATTTTTAACCGGAGCGGTGAATGACAAATAGGAAAAAGTGTGATATAATATAAGTAATCCGAAAACAATCTGGCAAAATTGCACAAACCGCGAAAGGGAGTGTTGTTATGAAACATAAACTATCCAGTATGCTGTTATCCGCATTTCTCGCAGGCTCAATGGTGATGAGCACGCAGGTCGCGCCGCTCAAAGCAGCCGCCGAAGCCCAGCCGCCTTACATCAGCGAGGTGTTCATCGCCTACGGGCAGACCGAGGAGGAAGCGAAAAATTGGCTTGTCAACAACGGCTGGGAACCGGTGGAGGGCGACTTTAACGCCGGAAAGACATCGGCAGTGTTCAGCGATGTGGCAGCGGTCATGGGCATCAGGCGGACGGCAGACCCCAATGATGCAGTCACCGACATGGCGGTCATGAACATGAACGGCGGCTATAGCTTTGACGACTATGAGACGCTCGTCAATGAAAAGAAAGCTGAAATTGACGAGTTCATCTATTCGTTCATTCCCGCATTGGAGGAGTACCGTATCAACTATACGGGCGGAGGCGGCGAAGGCGGTAAAAAACGCGCCCAGTATGCACACGATCTGCTCAATAAGTTCTATGACGGTGAAGTTGAAGGCGAATACGCCGTTCATGATACAGGTATGCCCCTCGGTGATCTGCTGCTTGAACAGACACGCACGGAATATGGCGAGGCTGCGTATGACGCGCTCAGCAAGAACGATCAGATCCGATACGGCGATCTTCAGCAGATCATTCTGGAGAGCAGCGGACCGGCAGTACTGGCGGTCGAACAGGCATTGGCGCTGGCAACGGATACCGGGCACGATTCGTGGCTTGATCGTCTGCAAAATCTCTCCGGCAATAAACTGACAAAGAATATCGGCGATTATGTTCCGGAAGCGAAAGGACAGAAAGTCTCTCGTTCAGCAGCACTGAATTATCTGAATGCACATTATGGTGATGCGGCATTGACCCTGTCCGAGCAGTGGGACGACATCCATCAGATGATGGTCTGGTATGAGGTGTACTGCACAGAGAACAACCTCTGGCAGGATGAAAACGAAACAGACGAGGCATATGGAGCGCGTATTGATTCCTACTTTGAGGGATTGAAGGCTTTTGATGAGAAGAAATACGAAGAAGATCTCTCAAATTATATGACAGGTTCCATGCTGTTCAATTCGCTCTATGAGATATCCTATAATGGTGAATGGGGCGAGACACTCGGTGATTTCTTTAATCCACTCGAAGATAAATCCTATAATTCAGCAACAGATTTTCTGCCGTTTGCCGCAGCGCTTTCTGAGGGTCAGCGCCATGCCTTGCAGTTCCTGCCGCTGGAAACGCTGCTGAAGTTAGGTGTCGGCGGAGATGCAGCAGCGAATGCAGAATTTGAATCTTTGGACACGTTCTTTGGCGATAAACCATCCATCTCGATCTACAGCGGCATCAACCGCGCGATCTTCCGTGACGGTGTGGCTCTGACAAGCGAAGCACTCATGAGGAAAAATGAGGGACAAGACCCCTATGCAGATATCTGGGATGAAGACGGGATCGTTTCTATCACCAGTTACTGCGGTCTGGCAGTCGGCGCGATCTCTGTCGCAGCGAGTACGATCATAGCAGTTTGTATTCCAACCGCAATACAACACGCACAACAACTTTTCTGTGAAGCTTCTGAGCACACTATCTTCGGCAGCGCTGAGCGTACTGATTTATATCAGCAAATGGTGCGTAAGGAAGCTATATTAAATAGGATAGGCACTGCCGGCAAGTGGCTGATGGGTATCGGTGCAGCGTTGATGCTGGTATCCGCAGCACTCAAGGCGGTACAGATCGCAAAGTACTATCAGCGTGAGTTTACTGTGATCCCTGTTATGATCGTAGATGAAGCGGATAT
>CACXGK010000041.1 GCA_902767115.1 uncultured Ruminococcus sp. | reverse complement strand
TTGGATAAGCTGATCCCATGTAACATAAGATGCCACATTGCCCATAATGTATCACTCCCTTCCGGGAGCGGGATTCGCCGCCAACCGTTGTTGGTGTACTCTTGTAAGTCCATTATAGCATATCCGTCATATTTTGTCAATACAAGCAACGCCCCCTTTGCCGCAAGGCATTGGGGGCTGTTTGCATATATCCGGTAACTCTCCAAATGGTTTGAGTATACAAACGTATAGTTCTGAGATACAAAAAGTTTAAGATTTAAGATTTCAAGATTCACTCCCTGTGCTAAGAGCAATTCTTGCAAGACCTAAATTCTAAAATCCGGCGCCGGAGCCGGCGCTGGCGAGATAGCGGTTCTATCAGGTTCGTCCTTCGGTGTCCGCAATGACCTTTGCGCTTTGCGCAAGCGGTCAAAGCTGGGTTTGTTGTTCGTCCGACCTTTGCCCCGAAGGGGCATTGGGAGGACACTTGTCAGCGGCGACTCGCCGCTCATTATTCACCATTCATTATCCACTATTTATTCCCTTCCTCCCCATGTCCGGAAACAGACAGGCGGTTGAGGGCACGTTGGAGTTTGAGGTTGGCACGTTCGAGGCGGTCGGGTTCATCCTTGGCGGCTTCGATCTTGGCGAGAGCGTCCTGACGGGAGCGTTCTGCCCAGTCGGGGTCGATATCCTCTGCCCATTCGGCAGCGGTGGAAATGACGGTCGTCCTCTCATCCGAGACCTTGATAACGCCCCCGGCAACGGCTGCACGGCGTGTCTCGCCGTTTTCGAGCTTGACGGTGAGCGCACCGGTTTTCAGGATGGCGGCGTAACGGATGTGACCGGCGAGAATGCCGACATCACCCTCCGTTGTCCGGGCAATGACCTCCTGCACCTGTCCGTCAAACAGGATCCGGTCAGGGGTCACGATCATAAATCGGAACGTATTCATACGAAACCTCCGGTATCAGTCCTGCATGGACTTTGCCTTCTCGACAGCCTCCTCGATGGAGCCGACGAACAGGAAGGCGGACTCTGGCAGGTCGTCGTGCTTGCCCTCGATGATCTCCTTGAAACCACGGATGGTCTCCTTGAGCGGCACATATTTACCCTTCATACCGGTGAACTGCTCTGCGACAGAGAACGGCTGCGACAGGAAACGCTGCACCTTACGGGCACGCTGTACGGTCTTTTTGTCCTCCTCCGACAGCTCATCCATACCCATGATGGCGATGATATCCTGGAGCTCATTGTAACGCTGGAGGATGGACTGCACGGCACGGGCGGTCTCATAGTGCTCCTTGCCCACGACTTCGGGAGCGAGGATACGGGAGGTGGATTCGAGGGGGTCAACTGCCGGATAAATACCGAGCGATGCGATATTTCTGGACAGTACGGTGGTGGCATCGAGGTGCGCAAAGGTGGTTGCCGGAGCCGGGTCTGTCAGGTCATCTGCCGGCACGTAAACTGCCTGAACAGACGTGATAGAGCCCTTTTTGGTGGACGTGATACGCTCCTGCAATGCACCCATCTCGGTCGCAAGGGTCGGCTGATAGCCAACGGCGGAGGGCATACGTCCGAGCAATGCGGAAACCTCCGAGCCTGCCTGGGTGAAACGGAAGATATTGTCGATAAAGAGCAGCACATCCTGCCCCTCCTTATCACGGAAGTACTCTGCCATGGTCAGTCCGGACAGACCGACACGCATACGAGCTCCGGGGGGTTCATTCATCTGACCGTAGACGAGGACGGTCTTTTCGAGGACGCCGCTTTCCTTCATCTCGTTGTAGAGGTCGTTGCCCTCACGGGTACGCTCGCCAACGCCGGTGAACACGGAGATACCGCCGTGCTGGTTGGCAACGTTGTTGATGAGCTCCTGGATGAGGACGGTCTTGCCAACGCCTGCGCCGCCGAACAGACCGATCTTACCGCCCTTGAGGTAGGGAGCGATGAGGTCAATGACCTTGATGCCGGTTTCGAGCACCTCGCTCGAACCAGTCTGCTCCTCATAGGAGGGGGCTTCACGGTGAATTGCCCATCTTTCGGCAGTTTCGGGAGCCGGCTTCTCGTCAATGGCTTCGCCCAGGAGGTTGAACATACGTCCGAGGGTCTCCTGACCGACCGGAACAGAGATCGGCGCACCGGTATCCACGGCATCCATGCCACGTACCAGACCGTCCGTCGGGCCCATCGAGATGCAGCGCACGATGTCATCACCGATATGCTGTGCAACCTCGACCACGAGCTGCTTGCCGTGATTGTCGATGGTAATGGCATTGAGGAGCTTCGGCAGGGAGTCCTTCTGGAACCGAACATCGACAACAGCGCCGATGATCTGCACGATTTTACCAATATTCTGCATACTTTTAATCCTTTCAAATAGAGTAAGAAGCAGTATGAGTTAGAAGTTAGAAGTTAGGAGTTAGGAGTTGTGGTGTCGCCTGACGGCGACTTTTTATAGAAATATCGCCACAGCTCTCCTTTATTAACTCCCACGCACAGGGGCGCCCTGGGGTTCATACAAAAGCTATCCCCCACAGCTATTAAATTCGTCCGGCGAAAGCCGGACACCTTCACTTCTCACTTCTCACTCCTAACTCCTAACTTTATTCCAGCGCATTTGCACCGCCGACGATCTCGGTGAGCTCCTGGGTGATGGCGCCCTGACGGGCACGGTTGTACTGGAGGGAGAGCTTGTCGATC
>CACXGK010000040.1 GCA_902767115.1 uncultured Ruminococcus sp. | reverse complement strand
GCAGGCGGGAAAGCTGAGGTGATCTGAGTTGTTTCAGACACTGAAAAACGCTTGGAGTGTGCCGGAGATCCGTAAAAAGTTCATCTATACACTCATCATGATCATTATTTTCAGAATCGGTTCGGCAGTTACCGTTCCGTTTCTGGATCTGGCAAGCGTACAGAGCTGGGTAAGTGAGAATGCAACAAACGGTAACTTCCTGGAGTACCTCAACATCCTCACCGGTGGTGCGCTTTCCAAGGCAACCATTTTCTCCCTGTCTATTACACCTTATATCAATGCGTCCATCATCATCCAGCTCCTTACCTATGCATTACCGCCTCTGGAGCGGCTGCAGGAGGAGGGCGAAGAGGGCAGAAAGGTCATCAACAAGATCATGGCTTATGTCGCACTCGGTCTTGCGATCTTCATGTCCATTGCATACTACTTCACCATGAGAAACAGTATGCAGGCTGTTAAGTACACCACTGGCGCTTATGGCTGGTTTGCTGCGATCGTTATCATTGCTTGCTTCGCAGCCGGCGCTTCCTTCGTTGTCTGGATGGGCAACCGCATCAGCGAGAAGGGCATCGGCAACGGTGTTTCCATGATCCTCTTTGCAGGTATTCTCGCTCGTTTCCCCACCGATGTCGGCACTCTGATCGATCTGACAAAAACCACTCCGGAAAAGTACTTCTGGGTAACACTCGCTGTTCTGGTTGTTTTTGTTCTGATGATCGGCTTCATCGTTTTCATGAACGAGTCCGAGCGCAGAGTTCCGATCCAGTACGCTAAGCGTGTTGTGGGCAGAAAACAGTTCGGCGGTCAGAATACACACATTCCGATCAAGGTTTGTATGTCCGGCGTTATGCCGATCATCTTTGCGATGGCATTTATGTCTCTCCCGTCTACCATCAGCCTCTTTGTGAAGCCGGCTGATACACTGGAGCTCGCACAGGAAAGCGGCGCAGGTGCAGTGTTCTACTTCCACTTCATCAACTTCTTCAAGACCACAAGCGCTGGCTATGCTGTTCTGTATCTGATCCTCATCGTTGCGTTCAATTACTTCTACGTTTCGATGCAGTACAATCCTGTTGAGATCGCAAATGGTCTCCGTCAGAACAATGGCGCAATTCCGGGTATCCGTCCCGGCAAGCCGACATCCGATTACCTCCAGAAGGTTCTGTCTAAGATCACTCTGGTAGGCGCAGTCTTCCTGGGCATCATTGCGATCTTCCCGATCATGATCACCTGGCTCGATCCGAACCTCAGCAGTTTGTCCATGGGTGGTACTTCCATCCTGATCGTTGTCAGCGTTGCTCTGGAAACAGCAAGAACTCTGGAATCCCAGTTGATGATGCGTCATCACAAGGGCTTCTTAGGATAAGGAGGGGCAAGTATGAATCTGATTTTACTCGGTGCTCCTGGCGCTGGCAAGGGCACACAGGCAGAGGTCATCTCTGAGACTCTCGGCATTCCGCAGATCTCTACCGGCAATATGCTGCGTGAGGCTGTCAAGAATGGTACAGAGTACGGTCTGAAGGCTAAGGCTGTTATGGAAGCAGGCGGTCTCGTTTCTGATGATATCGTGATCGGTATCCTCAAGGATCGCATCGCTCAGCCGGATGCACAGAAGGGCTTTATCCTCGATGGCTTCCCGAGAACTGTTCCGCAGGCTGAGGCACTCGATGCAATGGGCGTTCAGATCGACAAGGTCATTGAGATCTTCGTTCCGGACGAGACCATCAAGGAGCGTGTCTCCGGCAGACGTGTCTGCGAAGGCTGCGGCGCTTCCTATCATATCGTATTCAAGCCCTCCAAGACCGAGGGTGTGTGCGATAAGTGCGGTGCCAAGACTGTGATCCGTAAGGACGACCAGCCTGAGACCGTTATCTCCCGCCTGGATACCTACCACAAAGAAACTGAGCCGATCAAGGCTTATTACGAAAAGCAGGGCAAACTCACGACCGTTGTTGGTCAGGAAGAGGTTGCCGATACCAAGCGCCTGACACTGCAAGCAGTAGGAGTGGAAGGCTGATGAGTATCACGATTAAATCCAAAACAGATCTCGAAAAGATGCGTATTGCCGGCAGGATCGCCGGTAACGCAAGAGATCTTGCAGGCAGATCATTAGAGCCGGGTATGACTACCAAGGATATTGACAAGATCATTCATGACTATATCACCAGTCAGGGTGCAGTGCCGTCCTTCCTCGGATACGGGGGCTTTCCGGGCAGCGCTTGCATCTCGGTGAATGATGAGGTCATCCACGGTATTCCCGGTACCCGAAAGATCAAGTCTGGCGACATCGTCAGCATCGACGTTGGAGCTTATATCGACGGCTTCCACGGCGATACCTGTGCTACCTTCCCGGTCGGCAAGATCACGGACGAGGCACAGGCTCTGCTCGATGTGACCAGAGAATCGCTCTACGAAGGCATCAAAAAGGCTGTTCCGGGCGCTAAGCTCGAGGAGGTCTGCGGTGCAGTCGAACAGTACTGTGCATCAAGAGGTTACGGCATTGTCCGTGAATACTGCGGTCACGGCATCGGCAGACATCTGCACGAGTCGCCCGAAGTTCCCAATTATGTACAGAAGGGTTCTAAGGATATGCATATCAAGCTTCAGACTGGTATGTGCATCTGTATCGAACCGATGATCAATGTACGTGGAGATGCCATCCGTGTCTGCAAGGACGGCTGGACGGTCAGAACCAAGAGCGGTTCGCTCTCTGCGCACTTTGAACACGCAATTGCGATTTCATCCAATGGACCGGTCATCCTGACCGAGTCGGATCTTGATTGATGCAGGTGCAGAAGGGGATGGTGGTCCGTGCTACCGCCGGCAAGGAGCAGAACGGGTTTTACCTCGTCGTCGCTCTGGAAGAAGGCTTCGCCTTTCTCGCTGACGGAAAGCGCAGAACACTTGCTCAACCGAAGCGCAAGAACATCCGTCATATCGCCCTGACCAGTACCATCTGGGACCTGGACGGGCTGACAGACAGAGAAGTGCGCCGCAGACTGCACGAGTATGCAGCTAAGGGAGGTTTTTGATTTGTCGAAAGAAGATTTGATTGAAGTTGAGGGTGTTGTTGTCGAGGCTCTGCCGAATGCAAATTTTCGTGTTGAGCTCCCGAATAAGCACGTGATCCTTGCTCATGTTTCCGGTAAGCTGAGAATGAACTACATTCGTATCGTACCGGGCGACAAGGTAAAGATCGAGATGTCACCCTATGATCTGACCAAGGGCAGAATTACCTGGCGTGCCAAGTAAGGCTGCCATACAAGGAGGTATATTCCATGAAAGTAAGACCTTCGGTAAAACCGATTTGCGAAAAGTGCAAGGTCATCAAGCGCAAGGGTAAAGTCATGGTTATCTGTGAGAATCCCAAGCACAAGCAGCGCCAGGGCTAATCCCCCTGAGCAATTTGGAGGTGAATTTCATCAATGGCAAGAATTTCAGGTGTTGACCTTCCCAAGGATAAGAGAGTTGAGATCGGCCTGACCTATATCTTCGGCATCGGCCGTCCGACCGCTGATAAGATCCTCGCAGCTACCGGCATTGATCCGGATACCAGAGTCAAGGATCTGACTGAGCAGGACGTAGCAAAGCTCCGTGACTACATCGACGCAAACCTGACTGTTGAGGGTGATCTCCGCCGTGAGGTAGCTCTGAACATCAAGCGTCTGGTCGAGATCGGCTGCTACAGAGGCATTCGTCACAGAAAGGGCCTGCCGGTAAGAGGTCAGCGTACCAAGACCAATGCAAGAACCCGCAAGGGTCCGGCTAAGACCATCGCTAACAAGAAGAAGTAAGGAGGGCGATTTCTTTTGGCACAGCAGAAGGGTAAAAAGGTGACCACTGTACGCCGCCGCAGAGAGCGTAAGAACATCGAGAGCGGTGCAGTGCATATCCAGTCCACATTCAATAACACCATCGTGACCATCACCGATACACAGGGCAATGCCATTTCTTGGGCATCCGCAGGCGGTCTTGGCTTCCGTGGTTCCAGAAAGTCCACTCCGTTCGCAGCACAGACTGCTGCTGAGACTGCTGCAAAGGCAGCTATGGAGCATGGCCTGAAGACTGTTGAAGTTTATGTTAAGGGTCCGGGTTCCGGCCGTGAGGCAGCCATCCGTGCACTCCAGACCGTAGGTCTTGAGGTTCGCATGATCAAGGATGTCACCCCGATTCCGCACAATGGTTGCCGTCCGCCTAAGAGACGCCGCGTCTGATTTGGAGGTACATGAATTATGGCAGTAAATAAGGATCCGATTCTGAAGAGATGCAGATACCTCGGTATTTCTCCGATGGTTATGGGCATCAACAAGAAGTCCAATCGCTTTGAGAAGGCAGGCCCGAACCGTAAGAAGGTTTCTGAGTATGGTATGCAGCTCAAGGAGAAGCAGAAGCTCAAGTTCATCTACGGCATGATGGAGACTCCGTTCCGTCACTACTTCGAGCTCGCTGAGAAGATGGAGGGCAAGGCCGGTGATAACCTCATCACACTGCTGGAGTCCCGTCTTGACAACGTGGCTTACCGCATGGGCATGGCTCTGACCCGCCGTGAGGCAAGACAGCTCGTTGGTCATGGTCACTTCACCGTAAACGGCAAGAAGGTAGATATCCCGTCTTATCGTGTATCGGTTGGTGATGTGATCGCTGTCAAGGAGAAGAGCAGAACCAGCGCTAAGTTCAAGGATGTTGTAGAGCAGACCAATGGCAGAACCACTCCTCTGTGGCTCGATGTCAACAGAGATGCGTTCTCCGCAACTGTCAATAGACTGCCGAACCCGACAGATATTGACTATGAGACAGAAACTCACCTGATCGTCGAGCTGTACTCCAAGTAATCCGTAATTGCTTGCAGCGGCACAAATAATCCAATTGTCTGAATCAAAAGTAATTACGAAATAGGAGGGTTTATATGCTTGAAAAAATTGAGAAGCCGGAAATTGTTCCCGAAGATCTGAGACCGGACGGTAAGTACGGCAAGTTCGTCCTGTCCCCTCTTGAGCGTGGCTATGGCACAACTCTGGGTAATAGCCTCAGACGTGTACTTCTCTCCTCCATTCCGGGCGTGGCAGTCAATTTTGTAAAGATTGACGGCGTGCATCACGAGCTGTCCACCATTCCGGGCGTTAAGGAAGATGTCACCGAGATCATTCTGAGCCTCAAGGGTCTGACCGCCAAGCTCTACGGCGAAGGCCCCAAGACGCTTCTGATCGACGCCGAAGGTGAATGCGAAGTCACCGCCGGTGATATCGAAACAGATTCCGAAGTCACCATTCTGAACCCTGGTATGCACATCGCAACTCTGGGCAAGGATGCAAAGCTTCATATGGAAATTACCATCGACAGAGGTCGTGGCTATGTGTCTGCGGAGCGTAACAAGCAGCAGACTGCCGATATTCCGATCGATGTAATTGCCGTAGACAGCATTTATACTCCTGTTTTAAAGGTGAACTACACTGTAGAGAACACACGTCTCGGACAGGTCACCGACTATGACAAGCTGACCATGGAGGTATGGACCGATGGTACGATCTCCGCAAAGGAAGCTCTGTCACAGGCAGCCAATCTCCTCAACGAGCACCTGAAGCTCTTCGTCGATCTTTCTGACGAAGCTTGCATTCCCGAGGTCCTGGTAGAAAAGGATGATAAGGGCAAGGAAAAGATCCTTGAGATGACCATTGAGGAACTTGACTTGTCAGTACGTTCCTTCAACTGCTTGAAGCGTGCTGGCATCAACACCGTTGACGATTTG
The DNA here is from genome assembly GCA_902767115.1 of uncultured Ruminococcus sp. Classification (GTDB taxonomy): domain Bacteria; phylum Bacillota; class Clostridia; order Oscillospirales; family Ruminococcaceae; genus UBA3855. The sequence continues at coordinate 7,459 of CACXGK010000040.1, read as the reverse complement.
ATCAACAAGTCCGAGGAAGAAATGATGAAGGTGCGCAACCTCGGCAAGAAGTCCTTTGATGAGGTCAAGGAGAAGCTCCAGTCTCTGGGCTTTGACCTCAATTCCGAGGAAGATTGAGCGTATCCTAACAAGAATTTTTTACCCGATGGGAATCCCCCCGGTCGGGGGGAAGCCCACTCTCGATTTTTAGAAAAGGAGTGAATCTGAATGCCGGGTACCAGAAAGCTGGGCAGAACCACTGCTCAAAGAACTGCTATGCTGAGAGCCATGGTTACCTACCTGCTCGAAAATGGTCAGATCGAAACGACCGTTACCAGAGCCAAGGAGGTTCGCAGCGTTGCTGAGAAGATGATCACACTGGGCAAGAATACCGACCTGCACAGCAAGCGTCAGGTATATTCCTACATCACTAAGGAAGGCGTTGCTAAGAAGCTGTTCGACGAGATCAGCCCGAAGTACGCTGACCGCAAGGGTGGTTACACCCAGATCATCAAGATCGGCCCCCGCCGTGGTGATGCCGCTGAGATGGCTATCATCAAGCTGGTTGACTAATCTGATCGCATAACTTTTGATCCCCTGTGCTGCTATGGCACGGGGGATCTTTCTTTTTCCTTGGGCTACACACAGCAGGAAATTTTCTAAAAACATTGCATTTTTCACCAGAGTATGCTATAATAAAAGAGTATGATTCTCTCTTGGAAAGGAGATCACTTCTATGAAACTCGTTTTCGCCATCGTTAACGGCGATGATAGCCAGGCTGTCTCCAAGGCATTGATGAAAGCCGGCTTCTTTGCGACCAAGCTCGCATCTACCGGCTCCTTCCTGAGCGCCGGCAATACCACCTTCCTCACCTGCGTCGAGAACCACCGGGTCGAGGACGTGATCGACGTCATCCGGGAAAAGAGCCACAAGCGCAAGCAGTTCGTTTCCACCGGTGCGACCATCGGGATGGATTTTCCGGTCGAGGTCGAGGTCGGCGGTGCTACCATCTTCGTCACCGACGTCGAGCGCTTTGAGAAGCTATGATTCCCAAGATCTATGGCAATGACCCCGTGCTTTCGCTCATCCGCACCATGCGTGAGCGTGACCACCTCCCCCATGCCGCTTTGCTGTTCGGGGAGAAGGGGATGGGGCGCAAGACCATTGCACGCTATTTTGCGATGACGGCGCTCTGCACCGGAGCGCACGCACCCTGCGGCGAATGCCCGTCCTGCCGGAAGCTCTTGCAGGACGATATGCAGGATATCCACCCCCATCCGGACGTGATCTGGGTCGAGCACAGCGGCAAGAAACGTGGATTTTCCGTCGATACCGTCCGTGCCGTCTGCAAGGACGCCATCGTTTCGCCAAATGACGGCGAGCGCAAGGTCTACATCTTTGCCGACTGCGACCAGATGGATATCCGTGCGCAGAATACCCTCCTCAAGCTCACAGAGGAGCCGCCGGCTCATGTGCTGCTGCTCTTTACCGCCGAGCACCGGGGGGCATTTCTGACAACGATGCTCTCCCGTATGATGCCCATTGCGGTGCGTCCCTGCACGGCGGAGGAGTGCCGTGAGGCGCTGGTGCAGCAGCATGGCTGTACCCCGGCGGATGCGGAACGTGCGGCAGGCTCCTGCGGCGGCAATATCGGCAAGGCGCTGCAGTGGCTCCAGGACCCTGCGATGCAGGAAATGACCGGACAGGCTGCCGCTTTGACGGAAGCCATCGCCAGACGCCAGCAGTACGAGGTGCTGCGCATCCTCGCTCAATACGAATCTGACCGGACGGCAGCGACCGCATTCCTGAAGCTCGTGGACTTGCAGCTCCGGGATGCGCTGGTCATGCGGTATTCGCCGGATGTGATGATCGGAACGGACAGCACGAGTGCCCAGCGGCTTTCGGGCAGCCTGACGCCGATGAAGTGCAGGGCGTTTCATGATGCCCTCCAGAACGCCTGTGATGCGCTGCAAGCCAATGTCAGCGTCAAACTTGCTTTGGCGGCACTCGGCGGCGCTTTACGCATATAAAGAACTCTTGCGCCCTGACGTGAGAGGTGTGCCGGGTACCGGCAGAAAGGATTCTTCATGACTGAAATTGTGGGGGTTCGTTTTCAGAACTCCGGAAAAGTATACTATTTCTCCCCGAACGGTCTGACCCTCCAGATGGGTGACCAGGTCGTTGTGGAAACAGCTCGTGGTCTGGAATGCGGCGTGGTATCCATCGCCAATCGCAAGATCGACAGCAAACAGGTGGTCTCCCCCCTGAAAAGCGTCATCCGTGTCATGACCAAGGAGGATCACCGCCAGGTCGAGCAGAATGAGCAGAAGGAAAAGAAAGCCTTCCACGTCTGCGAACAGAAGATCGAGCAGCGTGGCTTGAAGATGAAGCTCGTGGACGTGAGCTGCACGTTTGATAATTCCAAGCTCCTGTTCTATTTCACAGCGGACTCCCGTGTGGATTTCCGTGAGCTCGTCAAGGATCTGGCGTCCGTATTCCGGATGCGCATCGAGCTGCGGCAGATCGGCGTTCGTGACGAGGCAAAGATGTTCGGCGGACTCGGAGTCTGCGGCAGAGAGTTCTGCTGCCGTGGGTATCTGGGCGATTTTCAGCCGGTTTCGATCAAGATGGCAAAGGAGCAGGGCTTGTCACTGAACCCCACCAAGATCTCCGGAACGTGCGGCAGACTGATGTGCTGCCTGAAGCACGAGCAGTCCGTTTACGAGGAGCTCTCCAAGATCACGCCCAGAATCGGCTCCATCGTCAAGACGCCGCAGGGCAAGGGACGTGTCGAGGACGCCAACCTCATCACCGGCAAGCTCCGCATTCGCCCCGACAAGGAGGATGAGGTGCCTTACACCATCGACCGTGCCGATTGCGAGGTGCTCCGTGAGGGCAGAAACCGCATGACCCGTGAGGAACGGGATCTCAAAAAACTCGAAGGCAAATAATAGAAAGCCCCGGAGGTCATTCTCCGGGGCTTCAACTTGTTTACTAATACAGCTTTGCCCCCTTTGGCGTAAGCCATTGGGGGCATTGCGGACAACGAAGGACGAACCTGACAGAACCGCTATTGCGCCTGCGCCGGCTCCGGCGCCCGCTATTGCATCAGCGGCGATCCGCCGCCTCCGGCGCAAAAAGAGGGCGAGCCAAGCGGCTCGCCAAAATAATAAGGATGTAGGATTTATGATGTATTTATTATACCATCCATTTACTGAAATGTCAATATATTCGGCACAACTTTGGATAATCGCCCAAAGTGTTACATAAAACTTGTGCAATATGCATAAGTTTGAGCTGCTGACTCACGCACCTGCTCCGAAGATCACATTGTCGATCGCACGCCAGTTCTGCTCGGAAATGGCGTAATGCTGGCTCGCATCGACGCTCACCGTCACGACAACGGACTGCATTTCGCCGGGGGCAGTCTCCTCCGCAAAGGGCAGGAGCACCTCGGCGGCACGTTCCCCCCACTTGCCCTCCAGGGCTTCGTAGGCGTCGCCAGCCGGGGGCGTTTTGTAGAAATGCTCCGCAAACTCCTTGGTATACACACGCTCCAGCTCCGGCAGGGCGTTATCCCAGAAATCAAGCGGTGCGGTGTTGACCGTGATCTGGAAGGTCTCGCCGGTGCGGACAGCGGACTCGACCCGGTATTCCGTCTTGTCGAGCAAGGTCTGTGCGATCTGCTCAAACTGCTCCGCCGTTTCCTGGCTGATGTAATCGCCGTTCACGGACGCCTGGTGCTCCACCAGGGCGCTCACGTAAGCAACCTCCTGCGTGTAAAGCGCCTGCGCAGCGGCTTCCTCAGCGTGGGTGTATGCGATATAATCTGCCGTTCTGCCGGCGTAGGTGCAGTCCATGACCGCCTGCACATAGTTCGTGCAGGTCGTGGCGGCATTGCCGCAGCCGGTCAGCAGGACGGCTGCAAGGGTCAGCAGGGGAAGGATGCGCTTTCTCATTCGGCTGCCTCAGCCTCGCCCTCGTCGTCGTCAATGATAACCGTCACATCGCTTTTGCTATCGGAGATCACCGTGGAGGTGGGGGCTTCGGTGGTTTCGCCGTCTACAGCGGCATTGGTCTCGGCAGTTGCCTCGGTCTCGCCGTCTGCGGCAGTCTCAGCGTCTGCATCCGCAGCACCGGCGCTGCCCCAGCCCTCGGAAATCGTCAAAGGAATAGAATTGCCGTCGGCATCATAGAAGGTGATATTGTCGATATACAGGTCAGAAACGTTGCCCATACCCCAGCGCATGATCTGGAGATACGGCTCGGTCATGGTCGCATCCCACTTTCTGCCGGACGCAGCCAGGAGGAACTTGAAGGTCACATGGCACGCATCCGAGCGCTCCAGCACATACTCCTGCACGTCGGTTGCAGAGAAATCGGCGAAACCATACCACTTGCCATCGCAGGTCTCCGTTCCGCCGCCGCCGCCGATCCAGCCGGGTGCCTTGACATTCTCGCCGTCCTCATTGACATAGATCGTATCCTTCGCCTCAGCGTAGAGGTCGAACTCGATGTGATCGACGAGCTCAAGCTGATCCTGTGCCAGGAGCTTGGTCACGTCAAAGCGGATCTTCTGGACAGCGTCCTCGATGTTGTCAGCCGTAGTGGTCTGGTCAGTGAATTTGAGCATCTTGTTGCCGTCGATCTCCTCGATGGTCAGGGTGCCGTCAGCGGCGGCATCATCGTCCACAACGAGCACTGCCACGTCCGCACCGACCTCGTCAAAGGTGCAGGCATTGGCATCGCCCTCGGCTACGGGCGCATTCGTGGGGGGCTCGGTGGTCTCCTCCTCGGTGGTTTCCGCATCGGTGACAGGTGCAGTTGTCTCCGCAGCAGAATCGTTTGCAGTCTGCTTGCCGCAGGCGGTCAGAGCGACCATAGCTGCGAGTACAGCGATCAGAGCAAGATGTTTTTTCATGGTATAAACTCCCTTTCATTTTCAAACAAAATGCCCCCTGAAACAGAGGGCATTTCGGTATGACCAAATAAACCTACAAATTCCTTAGGGTCTGGAATTACTTGCGCTTTCTGGAAGCAACCAGAGCGCCGCCTGCAACTGCCAGAGCTGCAACTGCAACTGCGATACCGCTGTTGTCGCCGGTAGCAGTATTGGTGGTGGTAGCAGCGGTCGTGGTGGAAGCGGAATTGCTGTTGTTCTTAGCAGCAGTGGTGGTAGAGCCAGACTTGGTGGTGGTAGAGCCAGCCTTGGTGGTGGAGCCGCCCTCGGTAGTGGTGGTGCCAGCACCCTCAGTTGTGGTGGTAGTAGCCTCAGTGGGCGCCTCTGTAGTCTGATCGCCGAACTTCAGTCCTGCTACAGTGAAGGTGATGTCTACATCGCCGTCGAACACCTGGTCGCCGTCAACGATTGCGACCGTCGGAGAAGTCCACTGGTTATAGATGTTGATACGCATATCATGACCGTTGTCATCATCTCTCAGAGTGGAATCGGCATTTTTCTTCTCGACGCCGTTGATCTTTACAGAATCAACAGTCATGGTAACGCCGCCCTTATCGAGTGCTGTGTAGAAATCGTCGCCCTCATCGCCATAGTCAAATGCGTTGAAATCAGTTGTTCTGATAGCCATAGCCCACTGACCTGCACCCAGGGTACCAGCCTCGCCGCTCGGAACGTGAATGGTATAAGTACCGTTATCAGTGATTGTAATGGAGTTATCAGCAGTTGCCTCGGTCCAGGAGCCGGTGTAAGAACCCCAGCCGCCGCCGACCATTACTGTGATACTGTCAGGATAGGTTTCAGCAGCAGCACTTGCCGGCAGAGCGGCAACACATACTGCCGAAACAGCCATAGCAGAAATCGCTGCGATCATGTTTCTCATCTTCATAATATTCTTCTCCTTTTCTGCAATCAGCATATCGGTTTCTTGCGGAATCTCCGCAAAACCTTACTGTAATTATACCATACCGGTTTTCAAAAGTCTATTGAAATTATGAATAAATTTGAGGACAGTTTTCTCCGTAAACTTTTATGTTTCCTACAAAAAAACTGGCGGAAACTGCCGTATATCCATACATTTCTTTGAAAACTGGAAGTATTTGGCATCAGAGTGTCACGCCGTTCTCCTCCAGGAGCGCACGGGCGGAAACCACGGAATCCACGCCGTCCGGGTTCTTGATGGGTGCAAATTCCCGACCACGCACGACCTCATACGACAGGCAGGATTTCTGCATATGGATCATATCGAGCACGAGGGTCTCGAACTTGTAGGCGTTCGGGGAGGAAGGCTTCTGGAGAGCGCCGCTTTCATCGATATACGGTACTTTCTTATTGACCACATGAACCTGCATATTGTCATTCATGAGGGCGGTGAGCTTGTCCACACGGAACAGATAGTTGAGGATGACGCCATAATTATAGGAGAGGGTGCCGTCGGGTTCCCGGCGTGTAATCATCTCGTCGGTCATTTCGTAGTACTCCACGATGGACGGAGCGCCGTCTTCGAGGCACAGTACACCCACACGCTCCTCCGGGTCAGCCTTGGCAACGACCTTGGCACCGCACTCACAGCCGGACAGTAGGGTTGCGCCCACAAAGCACGGATCTGCGATCTTCTGGAGAACATTGTCCACCGCAAAGATATTGAGCCACTCGATGCCCTCACGCTGGAGCAGCGGCAGGAAACCGGCTTTCACGAGAGAGGAGAACCAGCCGCCGTTGCCGTTGGGGGAAGTGGCAATGCGCCCCTTTTCCTCCAGCAGGATCTTGCCGTCGGGGTCAACAGCCGGAGCCATATCCTGCACGAAGAAGTGAACATATTCCGGATTATAGCCGAAAAACTTCATTTCCTCAAAGAACTCCCTGGTATCCTCGTCATTCTTCTCACTTGTCATGACAAAGAGCGGCACGTAAGCCCCAGCCTTTTCCACGACCTTCAGGAGATTGTTGATGAGGCACTCGAAGATATACAGCGGACGGGTGACGCCGATGTTGTACATCCCCTTGGGTTTATCGAAGCCCAGACGGGTACCCATGCCGCCGGCAAGCAGCACAGCGCCGACCTTGCCCTGACGGATGGCGTCAAGTCCGGCATTCTCAAAGCGGTCACGGCTCTCGGCGATATCAGACAGCGTGAGTGCGCCGAGCGGTTCGAGCTTGCCACGCTGCGCATCGCCCTCGTGACGGAAGCTTGCAAAGACGTCCAGCAGCGTAGGATCCAGCGCTTCGATCTGGTCGAGCAGAGCGTCCTGTTCGGTCGAGTCGAGCTCGTCGAAATACCGGAGCAGATGCGACTGCCCAAGGGATTCGAGCTTTGCCTTGGCATCATTAAGATTCATGGTGATTTCCTCCTTTGCGTTTGTCGCTATTGGTTACTCCTATTATAGCATGGACAGAGTGGATTGTCAATGAGGAATTCGTGGGGGAAGGGGGACCAATGCTAACAACTTAGGCTTTTTGTCGGCTTGCGCCGACTTAGGAGGGGCTACTCGCCCCTCCTAAACCACCCTCGGCAGGACTAT
>CACXGK010000039.1 GCA_902767115.1 uncultured Ruminococcus sp. | reverse complement strand
GACCGTAAGCACGGACACCAAATTCCGTACACCAGAATCCGTGGCAGTTCATCGGAATGTCGGATTCACCGTAGAAATCCGTTCCGGTGAGCATGAGCCTCTGCGTTTCGGGGCTGTTGAACAGGGGAGCGCTCTCGTCCACCAATGCCTGCCCGTATTTCATCATATCCGTGATCGTACCGCACGCAGCGCCGGCAGGATATGCCGGGATGTAGTCAAGGGATGTGCCAAGATCAATGGCTTTGGACATGATCGGATTGACACTGTAGGCGTGTGCTTTCTGGCGCTGGCGGTAGACGAAATCACAGTCGGAATGCGTGGGGTTCAGGGCAGTCTGCTCCATGCCGAGCGGTACAAAGATATGCTCGTGGACATAGTCGCAGTAGTCCTGCCCGGACACGCATTCGATCACGTAGCCTGCCACGGCAGCGCCGTAGTTGGAATAGGCAACGGTCTTGCCGGGCGGAGAGACCTGCGCAGGCTCCAGCGCCTGCAATTCCTCCTTCAGGGAATGGATGGCGTTCTCGTCTGTTTTGAAGAGCGGTGTGGTCGTTTCCTGCCAGCCGGCATTGTGGCACATCAGGTTGAGCATGGTGATGGGTTCGTCGTAGGATAGATGCTGGAAAAATCCTTCCGGCAGATACGTCCGCACATCCTGCTCAAGGTCGAGCTTTCCCTGCTCCCAGAGCTGAAAGGCGCTGACCCAGATGAAGGTCTTGGAAATGCTGCCCCACTCAAAGCAGGTGTTTTCGTCCGCCGGGATGTGGTTGGCGATGTCGATATTTCCGAAGTAGTTCGTGTACAGGATATCGTCCCCCTGGAATATCCCAACGAGCGCTGCCGCATAGTAATCCTCGCCGCTTTGATTCTGGCTGGCGATCGACCCCAGCTCCCGTTCCACGTCCGCAATGGTCAAGCCGGACGGCAGGACAGGCGAGGATTCCTCCTCGGCAGAAATTGCCGGACAGGTGAAGGCTGTGAGCAGCGCTCCGGAGCAAAGCAGGGCTGCGAGCTTTTTGATGATGTGTTTCATGGTGACCCCCCTTTTTCACAATTCCCGGTTATCGTATTCGATCAGCGTGCTGACATACGAAAATGCGACATGAAATCCGCTGATTGTCAGGAATACCGCCGCCAGCAGAAATCCATCCGCAGCCTGTGCCAGATTGAGCAGGAGCCGCATGAGCAGCACAAATGCCGGACCGACCGGGAGAATGCCGGTGATGACCAGAGCGATCAGGACAATGCTGCCGATAATGAGCACCAACAGAATGTATTCCGTAGGCTTGGATTTTTGCATAGCGCCGAATGCGCCGCCGATCACCGCACGGATCGATGCAGGATCACGGAAGTATTTGCGCAGAGAGCCAGCCATGAGTATCAGTCCGAATGCCACGGTGCCAAAATAGCAAAGGTTGAAAAACCCAAGCGGTGTAAAGCCGGCACGCTCTGCTGTCATGCTGACGATATCCAGCATTTCCGGATCCATCACCGACCAGAGATGCAGGCGCATGGAGAGCAGCATCAGCAGATAAAAGGCAAGCGTGAACGCAAGATACAGCCCGATCGACAGGATAAACCGTGCATTCACAAGATCCCGGCGCTGAATGGGCAAAAGACACCAGAGCCGTTCGCTGTGGTATTTGATCTCGTTGTTAAAGAGCATCGGCACGAAGAAGGCGCTGAGCAGAAACGGGATATACAGTCCAGCCAGAGGCGACACGAGAAATCCCAGGACTGCCATAAACAGCGTAAAACCGCCGTACAGCCACATACTGCTGTTTTTGCCGCCCTTCATGGTGGTGAGGTCTGTGCGTATGAGATCACGCAGGAGCGTCATATTTTGTTTCATATCCGAACCCTCCTTTTCTTACAGCTCACGGACGGAGACCTTGCCGGCGGTGATCTCGCCGAACAGGACATTTAACACAAATGCGCCGGCATTGAGACCGATATACCAGAGCGTGCGCTTGGCAAGGCTCATGGCATCGAAGTCCGGGAGCACATTGATGTGCGGAATGATGTCATAGCTGTCGAGTCCGAAGAACGCAAGCGCCCCGACGGTGATGACTGCCAGTGTGATCATGACGATCTTCATTTCATTTTCCTGCCCGAAGATCTGCCCCATCATCTGCATATAGGAAAAGAACACGCACATGACGACAAATATTCCGACGATCAGGGAATAGTTCAGAGTGCTTTCCGCATTGAAGGTCTCTGCAACGAACTGCATAGTCTCGTTTTCCTGATTCGGCAGGATGCGGTAGAGCTTGAGGACGAGGGCGAGCTTTGTCATGATGAGCTCGAAGATCTCCACGGCAAAGAATGTCCAGAAAATGTACTGAAACCGTCCTCGTGTGATGCTTTTGCGGTTTATGGGCAGAATGCCGTAGAGCTTGTGAAAGCCGTATTTTTCGGCATAGGTCTGGAGCTGCACGATGAGAAACGATGCCGCCATCAGAACGTAAACGAACATCATCGGGGAGAACAGCAGCCCCAAGGCATTGCACATGACAGCGATCACACCGAAGATGGGGAGAGCAGTCGTTTTAGCAGTCAGGAAGTCAAACCGCATGATGTTCAGAATGTCTTTCATGCTTATCCTCCTTTGCGATGTAGACCAGGATCTCGTCGATGCTTGCCTTTTCGTATTCCAGGGAAGTCGGGAGACCGGCGAGGTCGTCTGTGCGGATGAGGGCTTCAAAGCCGTTGCGGTAATTGTGGAACCCGATGAGCTTTGGCTTGACGGCATCCGGAAGTTCCTTCTCGTCGCCCTTCAGGACGGCATACGACTCTGTGAGGTCGTCCTTGGTGCCGGTATACCAGACCTTGCCATTGTGGAGGATGGTCACGTAATCCGCAATGCGTTCCACATCCGCTGTGATATGCGTGGAAAACAGTACGCCACGGTTTTCATCCTCGATGTATTCGCCGAGAATATCGAGCAGCTCATCACGGGCAACGGGATCGAGTCCGCTGGTCGGCTCATCGAGGATCATCAGCTCCGCCTTGTGGGAGAGGGCAACGGCGATCATGAGCTTCATTTTCATGCCCTTGGAGAAGTCACCGATGCGCTTGTTATCCGGCAGGTCGAAATCCTCGATGCGCCGGAAAAATTCCTTGCTGTCCCAATTTTTGTAGAAGGGCTTGAGCTGCTGTTCGATCTGCCGGATGTTGAGGTGCTCTGCCAGATACAGGCTGTCGAACACGACACCAAGGCGTTCCTTGATGACGATGGAATCGGTCTCGGCATCCAGCCCAAAGACCGATATCCTGCCGCTGTCCGGCTTTGCCATGCCGAGAATGGAACGGATGGTGGTCGTCTTGCCGGAGCCGTTCTGTCCGACAAATCCCATGATATACCCACGGGGCAGTGTGAAGCTCACATCCTTGAGTGCGAAGCTGTCATAGGTCTTGCAAAGGTCCTTGATTTCGAGAATATTCATCTGTTCCATACTTATCCCTCCAAGAATTTTCTGAGTGCGGCAATGATCTCCTCATCGGAAAGGTTGGCATCTCTGCCGAAACGGACAGCCTTTTCAAGTCCGTCCTCCATCTCATAGAGCAGACGCTCGTGCAGCAGTTCGTTGTGGCGGGGCGCCACAAAATACCCCCTGCCTGCCACCGAGATGATGAACCCCTGCTCCGCCAGATCATTGTAGACCCGTGTGGTGGTGATGACACTGATCTTGAGATCCCGTGCGAGCTGACGGATGGACGGCAGCTGCTCGTCCTCCTTTACGGTGCCGTCAAGGATCTGTGCCGTGATCTGCTGCTCGATCTGCTCGTAGATTGGCAGCTCGGACTTGTTTTTAATGACAATTTTCATGAAATACGCCTCCCGCTATACTGTACATATTGCGTTATATACAGTATAGCACATAGATACAGCTTTTGTCAAGGCTTTTTTTCAGAAAGATGAAATATGCAGTTTATGGCTTCAAATAGAGAGTTGCGAAGATATCTGATCTGTGTTATAATAGAATAGAAAAAATTTTTTGCGTGCAGTGTAACACTTGGGTGTACAGGCACGTTTGTTATAGTGAAAGCAAAAATTGCGCAATTCGCTTTTAAGGAGAATCCAAATGACAGATCGTGAACTGTACCAGTATGTACACGATGCGCAGGAGGAAGGCTTCAGAGCACTATTCGGACAATATCAGGCTTATGTGTACCAGATCGTTTGGGGTAAGATCAGAAACGTTGGAACCGCAGAGGATGCAGAGGACTGCGTGAGCGAGGTCTTTTTGCAGGTGTTTCTGCATTTTGAGGAGATCCGTGGGGATTCGCTCCGTGCCTATATCGGCACGGTCGCAAAGCACAAGGCAATTGATTATGCCCGGAAGCTTGGCAAAACAGGTGCATACATCACAGGGGACGGGGAGCTCCCTGAAAATCTGGCATCCGATGAGGATGTGGCTGGCAGCATTGAGGATGCGGTGGAAAGCCGGGAGCTTCTGGCGCATATCCGATCGCTCGGCGAGCCGGATACGTCCATCCTGATCCTGCGGTATTTCTACGACAAGAAATCATCGGATATCGCAAGCCATCTGCACATGACACCTGTTGCTGTGAGAGTGCGCCTGAACCGGGCTCTTGGCAAGCTCAGACGGCTTTTGAGCCGGGAAGACAAAGCAGGAAGGTGAGGTGAGAAACATGAAACTGGACAAAAAGCTCAGGGCTTTGCAGCATATGAACGATGCAGATGCCGGGGCGCTGATGGAGCAGTATCCGCCGGACTGGGATCAGGAGCGTGTCTTTCGCAAGGCATATGCGCAATACCGTTCCATGCAGCAAAGCGGCGCTGAAGGGGTCGATGCCGCTGTGTCTGCAACGGAACCTGCACGGGAACGTCCGGTGTCCCGGATGCTCCTGTATGGCAGCTTTGCGATGGCAGCAGCAGTCTGTATCGGGGTATTTGCAGGGCTTGTTCACCTGGCAAAGCTGCCGCCGCCCGATGATCTGCACAAGCAGGAGCTGACCGAGACCGGGACGTCATCCACGCAAGCAACAACGATTCCGACCGAGCAGACCACGCCGCAAACGAGCGTGCAGACCAGACCTTCCACCCACCCGAATGCAGCCGATCCGCCGGCGTTTACTGTGACGAGTGTCACTACAGTTCAGGCGTCTACCACAACGGTCACAACCACTGTTCTTCCGGAGAGCACCACGCTCCCGGCAGAAACGACACCGCCGGAAACAGCTGCGCCTGCCCCCACCGAACCCGTCACCGAGGTGCAGCCGTCTGAGACTGCGCCGCCGGAACCGGAACCGCCGCAGACTTCGGGGCATTTTGAAGTGCTCGAACCGGATGCATCCGGGATGTCCACCCTGCGGTATATGCCGGATACGGGGGAGCCTGTGACAGAGCTGGTGCATACGTTCGAGGCAGAGGGCTTTACCATCCTGTCCAGGGAGACATTTAACACACAGCACGACTACTGGTCGGTGATGTTCCAGATCCGGGACGATGACGGGCAGCACTATCTGGTGCAGCAGTTCCGGTATCCGTCCATGTATGGCATGGAATATCACACCAAGCAGTTCGATGCCAATTACTATCAGACAAGGGAATACGACCTCGGCGGCAAGCCTGCGTTCTTGCTGTACCGGGACGATCCGGATTCCGTATGTACGCTGATCTGGGATGACGGATGTCATATCTGCGAGATGTCCTCGCAGGTGAAGGATCTTGCAAAAATGGAGCTCTTGGCAAACAGCCAGACAATACAATCAGAGGAGGAGTAAATCATGAAGTTCAAAGCATTCGCTGCACTCACCGCAGCCGCACTGTCCCTGACGGCAATGCCGTTGACCGCTTTCGCAGAGGGGGAAGCACCCGGCTCGCCGATCATGCCCACCACTTTCGAGGAAGCTGTGGAATTCCGGAATCTCCACGGCAACACCTATATCGACAATTATCTGGTGTATGTTGTGTTCCGGGAATATGTGAATACGGATACGGCGTATTCGATCAGTGCAAAGCAGTATTCTATGGATCCGGACATGGATGGCATGGCATTGGCGCATGAGGTGTATCATGAAGTGCTCACGGCAGAAAATTCGCCCTACCAGTACGAGGTGGCAGCCTATGCACCGGATCGGAATTCCGGGTTGTCTGTGGAGCTTTCCTGTACCGATGGTACTGTGATGCGCAGTGGCGCAGCGTACACCTTTGAGACCGATGCCGAGGGCAATATCACGCAGACAGATATTTTTGGCTGGCTGCCGGACTGCATCACGGAGTATGATGCATTCATAGAAGAAAACGGCGCTGCATCCGTGCATGAGGACTATATTGTGTACTGCACACCCATCAACTACAGCACTGGTGCAGACCTGACAATGGAGCAGAACGGCACGGCAGAGATCGAGGCGTATCTGACATCCACCTGCACCAATGTCGGGATGATGGAGAATCCTCCCGGCAGCAGCGAGTACTATGCGATCGCATACAAGGCAAAGACCGACGGCACGACCGATGTCACCTGGAAGGTCGGCAGAGCATGGGATCCGGAGGGCGTTGCAGACAGCCTGACCGAAAAGTCCTATGAGATCTCCGAAAACGGCACCGTCATCCAGGACGTGACCGGGCAGGAGCCATCTCCTGCACCGCTCTCGGTGGCTGGTGATATCAATGGGGATGGTGCGCTGAATGTGCTGGATTTGGTGACATTGCAGAAGTGGGTGCTTGGCGAGGAGCTGGAGCTTGCCGACTGGGAGGCTGCTGATCTGTGCAAGGACGATGTGCTGGATGTCTTTGATCTGTCCATGATGAAGTATTGTCTGACGTTGAATGCGGAGCCGGAAGATCCGAGAGATGAGCCGCAGACGCCGGAAACACTTTCGGAGACAAAACTCCTCAGCGTGGAGGAACTGCGTCAGGATGCAAACGACCACACCGAATGGAAGGGCTATGTCGTTCGTGACGCAGGAGAGTTTTACAAGCTGATGGATCAGGATGGTCTGGAGGAAAGTGCAGCTTCGGCACCGCTTGACCCAGCTACTTTTGACGAGTGTGCCTTCATTTTCCTGTACAGCAAGGGCGGCGCTGGAAACTGCTATTCGATCGTGGACAGCATGACTGTTCAGGAGGGCAAGCTCCTGGTGAAAACGACCACCAAGAGACCCATGATCGCCACCCCGGATATGCTTTACAGACGGTACATCTTTGCGGTGAACAAGGAGGATGTGGCGTCTGTCAATGGATTCAGCTTTACAGACAGTGCTTCCGATTATGCGTATGAGGAAGAAGCGGACGTGTATAGCTGGTTTGCGACCTGGCGGCAGGAGCAGGGGATCGTCCCGGAAATCTGAACATAGTATGAGATTTGTCCCGAAACGGTATTTTGCCGTTTCGGGGCGTTTTTTTCTTGGAATCCGGATTTTGTCCACCCGAATCGGATAATGTGGGTTTACATGACGGAGAAAATCGTGTAAAATATACTCAGAAAGCATCCACCACAAGGTCGGATGCATGAGCACGAAGATGAATGCAGGCTCGAACGGATGAAAAGGGAGGAACCGATATGGTAAAACAGAGAATCCTTGGCTTTCTGACAGCAGCAATGATGACAGTCACAGCAATTTGCAGCGCAGGGGTAAGTGCTGCATCAGAGGGTACGATGCGTGACATGACAACGATGGAAATTGTGCATGATATGGGCATTGGCATCAATCTCGGCAACACGCTGGAGTCTGCCGGCGACTGGATCGCCGAGGTCGATCAAAAGTGGGGCGACGGCATCCTGGAGGTCAAAGAATATGAGACCGCATGGGGCAGCCCGGTCATCACGCAGCCTATGATCCAGGGCATGGCGGATGAAGGCTTTGGCGTGGTGCGTGTGCCGGTGGCATGGTCGAATATGATGTCGGACGACGGCACCTACACCATCAGTGATGCTTACACCAAGCGTGTACAGGAGATCGCTGACTGGGTCATTGATGCGGATATGTACTGCATCATCAACATCCACTGGGACAACGGCTGGGTGAACAAATTCCCGGAGGACGTGGACGGCTGTATGCGCCGTTACGAGATCATGTGGACGCAGATCGCAGATGCCTTCAAGGACTATGACGACCACCTGATCTTCGAGTCCCAGAACGAGGAGCTCGGCTGGGATTCCATCTGGAACCAGTGGGGCGGCACACAGGCACAGAAGGAGGAATCCTATGCGCTGGTCAACCGTGTCAACCAGAAATTTGTGGATGTCGTGCGTGCGTCCGGCGGCAACAACCCAAAGCGTCACCTCCTGATCTCCGGCTATAATACGAGCATTGACCTGACCTGTGATCCGCTGTTCCAGATGCCGGACGACCCGGCAAACCGTATGGCGGTTTCGGTGCATTACTATACGCCGGTCGGATTTGCGATCCTGGAGGAGGATGCAAGCTGGGCAAAGGCACGTTCGACCTGGGGTACAGATGCGGACTTCCAGGAGCTGAACCAGCAGATGGATCTGGTGAAGTCCACCTTCGTGGATAAGGGCATCCCGGTCATCATCGGGGAGTACGGCTGTCCGACCGTTTCCAAGGATCCGGCGTCTGTGCGCACCTTCCTGTCCTCCGTCTGCAAGGCTGCCTATGAGCGGAATATGTGCCCTGTCCTGTGGGCAACACCGCAGTCCGGTGATCATCCGGAAGACCCGATCAACGGACATTACAACCGCACAACCTGCCAGCTTTCTGACCCGGAACTGAAGAAGGCGTTCAACGAGATCACAGGCTTTGAGCCGACCGCACCGACAGAAATGCCGACAGAAGAACCGACTGAAACACCGACTGAGACACCGGCAGACCTGACCGGCGATGTCAACAAGGACGGTGCGGTGGATATCATCGACATTCTCACGCTCCAGAAATGGCTGCACGGCTTAGAAACACCCGTGACCATGGACAATGCGTCTGATCTGGACATGAACGGCGAGATCGACATTTTTGACCTGTCGCTCCTGAAGCATCTGCTTCTGTCCCGTTCCTGATTTGCTTTTACCGATCCCTTTCTTAATACGAACGCCCCGATGTGCAGATCGGGGCGTTTGTTCGTATTTGACAAGGTGTGCCGAACATGGTATAATACTATCAGAAAACTGGAAGGGAGAGTCTGCCATGCGAAAGCCATTGATCGCCGTTGTCACCGCCATTGCTAACAGCTTTGCGGAGCATGAGCTGCTGTGCAGCATCATTGCAGAAAATGAAAAGCAGGGCTATGCGACAGTCGTCTTTTCCAACATCTATAATGTGGTGCCGGAGGACGTCAATCTTCGGTGCGAGCAGCGTATTTATGAGCTGCTGCGTTCCAGAGAGATCAGCGGCGTGATTTTGTTCACCGAGTCGTTCGTCACGCCGGAATCCCGGAGCATGGTGGCGTCATTTTTGCGGGAAAAGGATGTGCCGGTCGTTGGCATCGGGGCGCAGGTGGCGGAATTTGCGACGCTGTCCGTCCCGTGCTTCAACACCGATGATACCCGTGAGGTGGAAGCCCTGACCGATCACCTCATCGACGTTCACGGCATGACCGATATCCTGATGCTCAGCGGCACCAAGGATGTGGCTGTGTCGCAGCAGCGCAATGCAGGGTATCTACGCTCACTCCAAAAGCACGGTATCACGCCCGATCCGGACAGGCTTGTGTACGGTGATTTCTGGTGGCCGTCCGGCAGGGCGCTGGCGGACAGCCTGATCTCCGGGGAGCGCTCCATGCCGCAGGCGATCCTGTGTGCAAATGACCGGATGGCGTATGGCTTGCTGAGCCGTTTTTCGGAGGCAGGCATCCGGGTGCCGCAGCAGGTGAGTGTGGTCAGCTATGAGTATTCCGACCATCGGCTGTACTATTCGCCGCCCCTGACCTGCCGCCGCCGTGACCGTCAAGCTCTCGGAAAAGCTGCGGCGCACCATCTGCATTGCCTGCTGACCGGTGCAGCACCGCCGCCGTTTACCCCACCGGACGGCATCATGATCTTCGGTGCAAGCTGCCCGTGCCGCATGAATGAGATGCAGACCCTCCAGGAGCAGCGGGATGCCGCTGTCCGCCGGGATTACTACGATCTCAACCTCATCAGTACGATGGAATACCGCATGACGATGTGCCGGGATCTGGAGGAATTCATGCAGATCATCGGGGATTACCAATGGATGATCCGGGACAAAAGCTCGCTCTATCTGCGTCTGTATGCCAACTGGTATGACCCCGACGGCTGTTCGGACGGTCTGGTGCAGAGCCGCTGCATCCAGCCGTGGAAGGACACGGGTGTGTTTGAGACCGACCGCTATGACCTGAATGTCCTGTTCGAGCGTGAGCCCGAAACGGTGGTCTGCTACTACACACCCGTCTTTTCCGGCAACCGGCTGTTCGGTGATTTAGCCGTTCTGTACGACACCCCGAACGGGTTTGACGACGTATTCCGGCACTGGCTGAAATCGCTGTCCATCGGGCTGGATTTCCTGCGGCTGAAAAATGACATCCGGTATCTTCTGAGCTGCCAGAATGTTTCGGAATACCGTGACACGCTCACAGGGCTCTACAATGACAAGGGGCTCAAACGTGCCTATGTTGCGCAGGCAGGACAGGAGGATGGCGTGAACTGCTGTGTGATGCTGCGCATCTGCCTGTTCTCGCAGACGAACAGCGAGGACATGATCGCCCGTAAAACAGACGCCGTCCTGGGCGCTGCCAGGGCTGTCAGCCGCTTCTGCGGCAGCACGGGACTTGCAGGGCATATCCGCAATGACACCTTTGTGTGCTTTGTCCGGCGTCAGGCGTCGCCGGCGCAGCTTGCAGATCTCTTGGCAGCAATCGTGACGCAGGAGAGCAGCTATCTTGATTTTGCCGGGATGGATTCGCTTGCCTGTGCAGCCATGCCGTGTGAGGGTGTGGCGTATGAGGCGCTGCTGGCGGCGTGTACAGAGCAGGTCAATGACATCCGCAAGGTGTACGAGGAGCGCCGCAAGAAACGGTATTTCCGGGAACTCATCGAGCTGCGCAGTCTCATTTATGCAGCCCCGGAGATCACCTTTGAGCCCGACAAGGAGCTCCTTCCGGAAGGCAAGACGGAGCTGTACCGTGAAAGCTACAAGAAATGCTTTGGCATCAGCTTTCATCAGGACTGCATCGCTGCCAGATGTGCCAGAGCCAAATGCCTGCTTGCAGCAACGCAGATGGAGCTGTCTGAGATCTCCGAGAAATGCGGCTATGTCGATCATAAATATTTCCAGCGGCAGTTTGCAGCCGTGACCGGCATCCCGGCAATGCAGTACCGGAGTTTGTGCAAAGCCTGAAAAAACCCCCGGCATTTCCCTTGTGATGGGAATGCCGGGGGTTTTACGTTGCAATTGGAGGTTTACACAGTTTTGGAATGTTACATGAAATTAGGAGGTTTCACAAAAGAAATTACTTGATCGCTGCAAAGGCGGTATTCAGTGCATCGATCAGGTCATCGATATGCTCTGTACCGATGGAAAGACGGATGGTATTCGGCTTGATGCCCTGCTCCAGAAGCTCTGCTTCCGTGAGCTGGGAGTGTGTGGTGGATGCCGGATGGATGACGAGAGACTTTACGTCTGCGACATTTGCCAGGAGCGAGAAGATCGGCAGATTGTCGATGAACTTCTTCGCATCGTCCTCGGTACCCTTGACCTCGAAGGTAAAGATGGAGCCTGCACCGTTCGGGAAGTACTTCTCATAAACATCATGGCTCGGCTCAGATGCGAGGGACGGGTGATGCACTGCCTCGACCTGCGGGTGCTTTGCAAGGAAATCCACGATCTTCAGCGCATTCTCCACATGGCGCTCAACTCTCAGAGACAGGGTCTCCAGTCCCTGGAGGAAAATGAATGCATGGAACGGCGAGAGGGTAGCACCAGTGTCACGCAGGAGGATGGCACGGATGTAGGTCACAAATGCGGCTGCGCCGGCTGCTGCAGTGAAGGAAACGCCGTGATAGCTCGGATTCGGCTCGGATACCCACGGATACTTGCCGGACTTTGCCCAGTCGAAATTGCCGGAATCCACGATCACGCCGCCGATGGCAGTGCCGTGACCGCCGATGAATTTCGTTGCGGAGTGAACCACGATGTCAGCACCGTACTCGATCGGACGGATGAGGAACGGTGTTGCAAAGGTGCTGTCCACAACGAGCGGAATGCCGTGCTTGTGGGCAATCTGTGCAACGGCTGCAATGTCGATGACATTGGAATTCGGGTTGCCGAGGGTCTCGATGTAAAGTGCCTTGGTCTTGTCGTTGATGGCAGCCTCGAAGCTCTCCGGGGACGGCTCCACAAAGGTGGTCTCAATGCCGTACAGCGGCAGCGTGTGCGCCAGCAGATTGTAGGTGCCGCCGTAGATGGTCTTGGAAGCAACGATGTTCTCACCAGCCTTTGCAAGTGCCTGGATGGTGTAGGTAATGGCTGCGGCGCCGGAGGCGGTTGCCAGCGCTGCCACACCGCCTTCGAGAGCTGCGATGCGCTTCTCGAATACGTCCTGTGTGGAGTTGGTAAGTCTGCCGTAGATGTTGCCGGCGTCCTTCAAGCCGAATCTGTCCGCAGCGTGCTGCGAATCGTGGAATACGTAGGAAGTGGTTGCGTAGATCGGAACGGCTCTTGCGTCCGTAGCCGGGTCTGCCTGCTCCTGACCAACGTGGAGCTGTAAGGTCTCAAAATGAAGCTTCTTGTCTGCCATGATAATTTCCTCCTGTTATGAACGGGGAATAGCCCCGGATGATTTTTTGTTTTGACCCAATGAGCAAGGGTTCTAAATTTTATCTATCGGTTTCTATCATAAATCCTGATCCTAAATCCTGTGCCTTGCGGCAACATCGCCGGCACATTCGGTCACGTCCACGAATGACGGAGCGAAGTCTGGATAACGTATTCTGATTCATGGACTCACATCCTTTCCAAGCCATTTTGCATTTGCCTTGTATGTCTATCTGTTTGGTATGGTTATATTATAGCACAGCTTCCGGCATTTGTCCAATACGGATGGTTGATAGCGGGTTATAGATTTTATTGATAGCATTTGCCTATACCCCTGGATGGTTGACATCGTGGGGCGGATGTGATATACTTGAAACAAAACCTGTCATTAGGATATTGCATCAGGGGGAAAGCATGAAACGATTGGATATCTCTTATTATAAAGAAGCCATTTCCTATGTAGATCAGGCAAGCGGCGGTGCAGTCTACTCGCTGTCCATTGCAGAGCAGATCCAGCATGGGGACATCTGGGTCGGCACAGATACAGCGCTGTTCTGGCATGATGCCGGATTTGCGTGTATGTATGGGGCTTGTGAGGAGGAATTCCTGGATGAGGTGTACGCCACATTTCTGGGAACGCTCTGCAAGACTGAACGGAGGTTTTGCCTGTTTTTGACGGATGAGAGAGCAGCGGCATATTTACAGCGCAAGGGCGGATTGTCTGTGGATAGACGGTATTTCTATGCATACCGTGCAAATGCAGCGCCCGATATTCCGCCGCTGCCTGCACATCTGCAATTGCGTGAGATCGACAAGACGCTGTTTGAACGGATCGAGGGCAAGGTCACGCCGCTGTTTTCCTGGCGCAATGCTGAGGAATTTCTGACCCACGGAAAAGGCTATTGCATCGTAGACGGTGACACCGTGGCAGCATGGGCATTTTCTGCTGCTGTCAGTTCCGGGGAGATCGACATTGGCGTTGAAACGAGAAGCGAGTACAGGCATTCCGGGTTTGGCACGATCACAGCGGGGCGCATGATACAGTATTGCCTCCGGCAGCAGAAACGTCCTGTCTGGGCTTGCCTCAGCACCAATCCCGGCTCGCAAAAGCTGGCAGAGAAGCTTGGATTTGAAAAGTGCAGCGAGTGCGTGGTTATCCGAAAGACGTAAAATACCCCCGGTGCCGGGAAAGCACCGGGGGATTTTCAGCTTTAGTTCTGGAACACGAAACGGCAGAAGTTGTAGAGATGTGCATGGATGGAGTTATCGCCGTGGTAGCCTGCTTGGTAGTAATGCCAGATATGCGGAACGCCGTTCTTTTCGAGGTTCTCGTGATAGGGCTTGGGGGTGTCGTATACAACGGTGTCATTGCCGCCGGCAGTGATCATGATGAGATACGGCTCGGTGCCGGGTGCAAATTTCCAGCCGCCGTTGTACGCATCATCCACGCCGGGTGCCGGGCAGATGGCGCCGATGTAACCGAACTTGTCACTCAGCCCCATACCGATCGCCAGTGACTCACGTCCGCCCATCGAGAAACCGGTGATCGCCGTGTTGTCCTTGCCGGTCTTGACGCTGTAGTGGGATTCGATGTAGGGCATCAGATCCTTTGTCAGGTCGTTGATGAAGTTGTCGTATGCGGCGTTATTCGCTGCGTCCATGCCGGAGCAGTCCTTCTGGGTCGCACTCGAATAGATGTACGGGAATACCACGATCATGTCCTTTGCCTCGCCTGCTGCGATGGCATTGCCGATGATCTGACGGGTGTACATGGTGCCGTTGCCCTTGAGGATCATTCTGTCCTGGTTCTCCCAGTAGCCGTGCATACAGTAGAGAACCGGATACTGCTTGCTCTCGTCATAGCCGGCAGGGAGGAGGATGTTGTAGGGCTTTTCCCGGTTGCAGGTGGTGGAGAAATAGGTACCGGACTGTACAGTGCCGTACTGGGTGCCGGGGTTCTCGTTCCGGGCATCATCCGGCTCATGATCTGCCATTTTCGCCTGACACTGTGCAGTGAAGTCCGCCATGCTCAGATGCTGTGCAGGCACTTCTGTCGGCGCTTCGCTGGGAGCCGGTGCGTCTGTCGGCTGCTCGGAAGGCTGCGGCTGCGCTGTGCCAAAGCTCCTGATCTGCATGAGGATGTATCTCTGAATGGAAATGACGTCCACGAGCTCTGCTTTGCCATCGCCGTTGACGTCGGCAGCCTTCTCAGCGGCAGCGCTTGCAAAGCCTGAGATCACGCCACGCTTGGCAAGGGAGAGGTCATAGATATCGATCTCGCCGTCGCTGTTGACGTCGCCCGGTGTGACCTGAACCTCCGGCTCGGAGGGAGTGGAACCAGCGCCTTCAAATTTCCACCAGTCTACATTAAATAAGTAGCTGTCGCCGCCGTTGAACACATAGTACACGTCATGAACGCCCTTGGCGCCTGCGACATTCGCCTCGACCTTTTCCCAGTTCTGCCAGTCGCCGGTAACGGGTACGTCAACCGCAGCAGCAACGGGACCGTCCTTGGCATCGAGATGCACCTCGATCTTGCCGCCCTGTCCGGCAGAAGCGACGCTTGCCACGAATTTCTGAGCGCCCTCGTCACCGAAGTCCACGCCGCTGACCTTGACATAGTCGCCCTTCTGGATAAAGCCGATCGCAAGCGTCCCGGCGTCGATCTTCTCAGTCTGAATGCCCTCCGACCAGCTCATCATTTCGGCTTCCATGCGCTCATAGGGGTTGACGTACTCGATCTGCCGGGGACCATCCTTGGTGGAGGCAATCTCCGGGATGGAGCCGTCGGGATTGTAGGTGAACTCCTCACACGCCGCACTGCGGTTGAACACGCCGCCGCCGGGCAGACCGTTCATGTGATAGAAATAGTAGGAGTGATCCTTGAAATCCACGGTGCCGCCGTGAATGGTGAAGCAATTGGAGCCCTTCTGGATCTGTCCCCGGTATGTCCACGGTCCTGTGACAGAAGGACCTGTCGCATACGCCATGCTCTCACCGCCGTCATTGCCAACGAATGCGGCATAGACGAGGTAGTAGAGGTCGCCGTGCTTGGTGATCCACGGACCCTCGCCGTAGGCGCACTTTCTGTCCTCCTTGGAGGTCGGACCGAAGCTGTCGGAATTCATGCTAAACTCCTTGATCTCGCCGTCGAGCGTGACCATGTCGTCCTTGAGCTTGACGTAATAGCAGGTCGGGTTGCCGAACATGAGCCACGCCTGCCCGTCGTCGTCGATCATAACGGTCGGGTCGATATAATTCCAGTTCGGACCGCAAAGCGGCTTGCCGAGCACGTCCTCGTAGGGACCTTCGGGCTTGTCAGCGACCGCCACGCCGATGGCTCTGCCGCCACCGGATTTGTTGGTGGTGGTGAAGTAGAAGTAGTACTTGCCATTGCGTTCGATACACTGGGAAGCCCACGCATCGTTCTCACCGCACCAGCTAAAGCTCGTATCTTCGAGGATCCTGCCGTGGTCAGTCCAGTTCTGCATATCCTTGGTGGAAAAGCACTGCCAGCCGGTCATTTTGTAGAAGTCATTCTCGCCGTTGCGGTCACAGCCGGTGAAAACGTACAGCTCATCGCCGAACACAACGGGTGCCGGGTCGGGCGTGAAGGAAGTCTGCACGATTGGATTGGCAGCCGAGGCTGTGAAGGACGCACAGCACAGGACGCCTGTCATGGAAAGCGCTGCTGCGCAAACAGCAGACCAGAATCGTTTCATAGGAATACCTCCTATCCTATATGGTAATTTTATCGAGTATTTGTACGAACGGTTTATAAAAACTTTACAATATAATAATAACAAAATATCAATATTTTGGCAACTGATAATTTGCAGAAACGGTGGATGATTTGCAGGTTTTCAGCAAAATGCCCCTGCCTGTCACCGAATGTGACTAAATTTTGGCGATTCATGCGGATTTTGCCTGAAATCCGGAAATCAGTCAAATTTTTTTGAAAAAACGCTTGACAAACCGGGGCCACTGTGCTATAATATTAAATGATGGGTTGCCATCAATACCCCGATAAGATCTGGGTGTGGCGCAGTTGGTAGCGCGCTACCTTGGGGTGGTAGAGGCCGTGGGTTCAAGTCCCGTCACTCAGATACTTAAAGTGAGAAAAGACCGATTCGTCGGTCTTTTCTTTTTTTATACTAAATCAATGCCCCTTTCGCACCGCTCTGGATGCAAAAAGGGGCAATTGTATTACTCCGACCGCAGAGCCGTTACCGGGTCCTGGGTGGAGGCCTTCTTTGCCGGGATAAAGCCGCCGACAAGCGTGAGGAACACGCTGATCGCAATGAGGATCAGTGCTGCCGGGATGGGCAGGACGGCACTGACTGCCTTGGTGTCTGCCACCTTGTGGATCAGGACATTGCCCGGTATCAGGATCAGCCACGTCAGTCCGACGCCGATCAGTCCGGAGCAAAGCCCGATGATAAAGGTCTCCGCATCGAATACCTGCGAGATATTGTGCTTGGAGGCGCCGATCGCACGGAGAATACCGATCTCCTTGGTGCGTTCGAGCACGGAAATATACGTGATGATGCCGATCATGATCGACGACACGATCAGCGATACCGCAACAAAGGCGATCAGAATATACGAGATCGCATTGACGATGGTCGTGACGGACGACATCAGCAAGCCGACATAGTCCGTGTAGCTGATCTGGTTTTCCTCGCTGACGCCGTTGTTATAGTCGGCAATGCAGTCCCCGACACGCTCCTTTGCCTCGAAGCTGTCCACGTAAATGTTGATGATCGAGGGGGCGTCCTTGCTGACCACGCCGAACAGGCTCATGTTGTTGTCATAGCTGCCGGATGCGATGTAGCGGTCGTAGATTTCGAGCAGGATCTCCTCATCCGGGTTCTTCATGTATTCGTCCAGCGCTGCGGCAAGCTCGGTCTCGGACATTTCCGCAACGCTCATCATCTTTTCCAGATCCTCCGGTGTGATGCTGCCGTACATCTGGTTGTACATCTCCGCCATCTGCTCCTGCGTAAGCCCTGCCTGCGCTGTGCCGGGTGTCGTGCCGGTCATGGCGCTTGGGTCAAAGCCTGCCATTGCGCCGCTTTGCATTGCCGCATACATGGACGCAAGGTCGGACTGCGAGGTGCCGGCAGGGAGTGACGCACCACCTGGCAGGGAAGCGCCGCCGCCCATCATCTGCGCATAGAGCGCTGCAAGGTCTGTCTGAGATGTACCGCCCGGAAGGGAAGCGCCGCCGCCCATCATCTGCGCATAGAGGGATGCAAGGTCAGTCTGTGACGTGCCGCCCGGAAGTGCGCCGCCGCCCATCATCTGTGCATAAAGCGCCGCCATATCCGACGGGGACATTCCGGCTGTGCTGCTGCTTTCGGCTTGCTTCTTCATGAACTTATCCATTGCATCGGCGAGCACGTCGCTGAAAAATCCGGATACGTCCAGTGTCGGCATCGTCATGTCCTCCGGGAGCGTCGGCAGAGTCGGGAGAGTCATATCCTCCGGCAGTGTCGGGAAGGTGAAGGGTTGCCGGGTCTCGGAGGTTGGCTCTGTGGGGTCCTGGGTCGGGTCGGTATCCGTAGGCGGCTCCGTGGGGTCAACCACGCCTGCCTGTCCCTGTACGGCTGTGACCATCGCATAGAACGTTGCCCGTGCCTGGGCGGGATTGCCGTTGATGTCGGTGTAGGACTTGACGATGTCGATGGGGTAAATGCCGGGACGGGAGCTGTCAAAGGCGTCGGCTTCGAGGGTGTATTCCGCAAAATCCAGCGTCTGGAACGCATCCACGATCTCCGGCTCACCGCCATCATGCGAGACCGCATAGCTGTCATGCACGATGCCGCCCGTGAGGTCAAGCGCCTCGCCCTGGGCGTAGATCGTCTTGTCAGGCGCCTTGACGATGCGGAAATCTGCGATCGCAATGCGGTCTCCCTCCGGAAGAAGCGCTTCCGTCAGGTCACCTGTGATCTGCGCTTCAAGCTGAAACAGCCGAGTTCCCATGAAATTCCCCAGCGGCAGCGCCATTGCATTCCGGTTGCCGTGCAGACGGGGCGTGTGGGATAGGGGAACATTGGTGGAAACTGCCTCGGTCGCCGTCGCTTCGGTCGTATCTTCCGTGGATTCTGCGGCAAGAGCGTCGTTCTTCTGCTTGGTGCCGTCCATCTGTTCGAGCATCAGGATGGTCTGGTAGAGTGTCGCCTTTTCGGAAATGCCCATGCCATTGATATAATTGCGCACGTCAGCAAGCTTGTCATCGGAGTGCTCTGCCTCAAAGTGCAAGCCGCTGAGAATGTTGACATCCGGTTTCTCCTGCTGTGCCTTGACGACCTCGCTGCGGTCGGTGTGCTCGATCAGGTAATCCGTCAGGGCAGTGGTATAGCCGACCGGCTGTGCCAGGAACATATTATCCAGCGTTTCCTTGGGGCGGATGATGCCGGTGATATGGAGTTTGACGGCGTCATCCAGGAGCTTGTCAAATTCGGGGTCGCTTTCGGTGATGGCGGTGAATTTGCCGTTCTCGCCCTTCACGTAGCGGTCGCATTCTGGGAGAAGAAAGAATTCCTGGGCGCAGATCTTCGGGAAATCGACCCGGCGCAATTCCTCCTTGACGGTGTCGCCGTTCTCGATGCGTTTGGTGATGTCCCGGTATTCCGACAGCGGCAGAAAGCCGAGCTGGTAGAGGAAGGTCGCTTCGATCTCGTTGTTCTGGTCGAGCACGAGCACGAGCTCATCATACGCATCCGGCATGGAGCCGTACACGAGGTCGTAGTTGTCCGTGATCATCCGGCTGACCATGCTGCCATCGGTACCGGGTATGAGCTCCACGAAATTGCTGTTGGTGCCGCCGTTCATCATGTACATGGACTCCATCATCATGTTCATGAAGCTGTACTCATCATCGGTGCGCAGGGAACTGCCGTCGGTGTTGAGGAGGGTGTTTTCGGGGTCGTAGGTGTAGATGCCGAACCTGGTATCGTAGGTGTAGGTGATACCGTTTTCGCCGATATACTGGTTGATCTCACTGGAAGGGTCATTGAGGTAGCGCTTGAAATCCGTGAGATTGTTCTGCTTGAAGGACGTTGTCACCGTGGAGGCGACCTCAAATGTATTGCCATCCGCATACACCGCATCAAAGTCGTGATTGACAGCCTCAGTCCGTTTCTTATGCTGCGACTGACCAAGCTCGATGAGACTTGACATATCGAACGTCTGCGCTTCGATGGAAATGGGGTAGGCAGTCATGGTGTCCTTTTGCAGGTCGGTGATGTAGTCATTGACGCCGGTCGAAAGTGACAGGATCAGCGCAATGCCAATGATACCGATCGAGCCAGCAAAGGATGTGAGGAGCGTCCTGCCCTTTTTGGTGCGCAGGTTGTTGAAGCTCAGCCCAAGTGCCGTCAGGAAGGACATGGACGTGCGTCCCATATTCCGGTGTTCCGCCGGAGCTGTTTCCGGCTCATCCACGGGATTGGTGTCCTCCAGGATCCTGCCGTCCTTGACACGGACGATGCGGTTGGCGTATTCCTCGGCAAGCTCCGGGTTATGCGTGACCATGATGACCAGCCGGTCCTTTGCGACCTCTGCCAGTAAGTCCATGACCTGCACGCTGGTGTCACTGTCAAGCGCACCGGTCGGCTCGTCAGCAAGGAGAATTGCCGGGTTATTGACCAAAGCTCTGGCAATGGCAACACGCTGCATCTGACCACCAGACATCTGGTTGGGTTTCTTGTGGAGCTGATTGCCGAGCCCGACACGTTCGAGGGCTTCCCTGGCACGCTGGCGGCGTTCGCCCTTGGAGATGCCGGAGATGGTGAGCGCCAGCTCCACATTGGCAAGGACGGTCTGGTGGGGGATCAGGTTGTAGCTCTGAAAGACGAACCCGATGGTGTGATTCCGGTAGGAATCCCAGTCCTTGTCCTTGTACTGCTTGGTGGAAATGCCGTTGATGATGAGGTCGCCGGAATCGTAGCGGTCAAGGCCGCCGATGATGTTGAGCAGCGTGGTCTTGCCCGAACCGGACGGTCCGAGGATCGCTACAAATTCATTGTCCCGGAACTGGAGTGAAATATCATCGAGTGCCGTCTGGACGAGATCACCGGTGACGTATTGTTTTCGGATATGCTGGATCCGGAGCATAGTATCTTCCTTTCAAGGGGAGCAATGCTAACAACTTAGTTTTTTTGTCGGCTTGCGCCGACTTAGGAGGGGCTCCTCGCCCCTCCTAAACCTCCCTCGGCAGGACTATGCAGCCCTGCACCCGCAG
>CACXGK010000038.1 GCA_902767115.1 uncultured Ruminococcus sp. | reverse complement strand
TCTAGGCAATGCTCTTCACAGTACGCATCCTCTACATCCGCCCCACAGAAGGGGAAGTAATAAATCTCCGGCGGGAACGGTCCCATACGGCTTTTCATGCGTGTGGTACAGGAGCTCATGGCACTGGAGCCGAAGGTGCTTCCGTG
Organism: uncultured Ruminococcus sp.; assembly: GCA_902767115.1. Lineage (GTDB taxonomy): Bacteria > Bacillota > Clostridia > Oscillospirales > Ruminococcaceae > UBA3855. Next base: position 5,330 of record CACXGK010000038.1, on the reverse strand, counting down.
ATAACCATTGATGAACGTAATAATTTTGGGTCTGCCGGTATATGCACGCGCGAATTTAATTGCAGCATCGTTGCAGTCCGATCCACAGTTGCCGAAGGCGACCTTCACATCGATGCCGCCCGGGTAAACAGAAGCCAATTGCTTTGCATATCGGATCATTGGCACGTTGTAGCTATAGGCACCGGTATAAAGTGTGAACCGTTCGCTTTGCTTATGGATCGCTTCGGTTACTGCCGGATCGCAGCTTCCGAGATTCAAACCCGACGCACTGGACAGAAAATCGATGTATTCGTTTCCGTCCAAATCCGTGATCACAGAGCCGCGGCAGTGGTCCACAACAAGAGGGAAGTAAGACAGATGCTGGCACGGCGCGATGACCTTCTTATCCTCTGTTATGGCAGCCATACATTTGGAAAGATTCATGTTGTCCCTCCCAAAGCCATGAACGCCGTTCACTCTGCTGCATGGTGATACGCCCGGTTCTCCCGGAACGCATCAACCATCGCGCTCTGCTCAGGTGTAGCGCCGGATTTATCAACCGCAACTCCGACGATGATCGCAAGCAGTGCGGCTGCCAAACCTACAAACAGCGGGTGCAGCCCGAAGGGGCGGCCGGCCAGCTCCCAGATCAGAATGCCGACACCGGAAAGTGCCAGAGAAACCGTACCCGTTCTTGTACTGATTTTTTTGGAAAGCAAGCCTGCATACATAGGAATAATCAATGCGTTCTGGATGGTATATGCAAGCAGGATCCAAGTGATAACGCTGGGGGCAAACTGAACCAAGAAATAGCCCAGAACTGCGGCCACACAGACATAAACGCGGGTAATATTCACCTTGGTTTTTTCCTTCAGACCGGGCTTGATCACACCAAGGACATCATTAGTGAAGGACAGACCAGAGGACATGAGCATTGCGTTTGCGGTTGTCAAAACTGCTGCCGCAATCGCAGCTGCATAAATCGCGGCCAGAAGGCTCGGCATGATACCAAGAAGTTGCACAATCACATCGTCAGCCACAGCAATATTATCGCCGAAAATTACGCGGGCAGAGATGCCCATACTGCCGATCATACCGCAGATCACGATTGCAATGCAGATGGCAACGACAATGAGCGCTTTTTTAGCGTCTCCGGATGAGCGCGTTGCGTTGACCTTCTGCACAATGACCGACTGACTGACAAACTGCATCCCAACCAGCGCAACTGCGTTGCCAACCATCGTCCATGCCGGGATGTTCTGCACAAAGGGATTGGTATACTGCTCAGGGAGCGCCGAGAGTCCTGCAATACCACCCGCTCTGACAAATGCGGTAATACCGACGATGACGACGCCACAGAAAATCAGAATACTTTGAATGACATCTGTATAGGCCATGCCCTTGAATCCACCCATGCAGGTCGAGATGACAAAGACAAGAACAGAGACGATCATTGCAGTCTGAGCGGGAAGTCCGACATACCCGCTGAGTAGCTTTGCCAGAGAAGAAATCATTCCGCAGAATACCGCAAAGTCACCGATCATCAGAAGCAGTGATGCAATGATACGTGCATTTTTTCCATACCGCAAAGCAAAGATTTCTGCCACAGACGTCAGATCCAGATTCTTGATACGCGGTCCGGTAACGAACGCAATGAAGAGAATTGCAAGCGATAATCCGACGCCCATCCATACCCATTCCATACCAAACGCGTAGTAACTGCCCACGTATCCGATCATCGTTCCGCCACCCACCAGAGACGCTACGATGGTGCCTGCAGTCACATACCAGGGAAGTCCGCCGCCGCCGAGCGCATACTCTTTCATGGTGGACTTTGATTTTCTGCCGATGACAATCATAATAATGACCATCAAAACAATATATGAGGGAATAATAATAGCAGCTAATCGATTCATGTTATTCGCTCCTCTCTTGTTATCTGTCGTGCGAAATGCGCAGCAGTCTTCCGCCCAACCGATCTGTGCATTGATCGTTTTCCACTGCGATTTCCCCGTTTACTAGCACATAGCGGAAGCCCTTATTCCCGCCGTCCGGATTCGTGTAGCTGGAGGAAACTTTCATCCCTTCCAAGTCCATAACAACGATGTCTGCGTCATTTCCGGGTTTCAAAATGCCTTTCTTCTCAAGTCCCAAAACCTGAGCCGGAAGAGCACTGGCTTTCCGAACCATTTCCTCGATCGACAAGATCTTCTCATCTCGCACATACTTTGTAAGAACCAGAGGGAAGGTGCCGAAAGCACGAGGATGACCAAAGCCATTTACAAAGGTTGCGTGAGACGCATCGGTACCGAACATGGTTCTTTCATGCTGCATGATGCGCTGTAAATCCTCCTCAGCAACGCCCTGGAAGATTCCGCGAACCTCCGCTTTGGTATCCAAAAGCACATCAAACAAGATCTCGTACGGATCTTTTCTGGTCTCTGCTGCAATCTCAACCGGAGAACGTCCTGCATAATCCGGATATAGATCGGTCCAACCAATGAACACATGACTCAAGCCGTCGAACGCTTTTGCCATGCCGCCTCCGATACCGGCCTCCATTTCCGACTTTACCAATGCGCGGTATTCGGGATCAGGAAGATTTTTCAAAAGTGCGTCCTTGTCGGCTGCATGGCGTTCGGGCAGTGCAGCCATAAGCGCCGTTGCGCCCGCGTCATAAGGGTACTGATCCATATAAACATCCATGCCTGCCGCATTGGCTGCATCAACCATTGCCAGCGTTTCTCTGGACTTTCCTGCGTTACGCAGGCCAATAATCTTATGATGGGAGATTACCAGTCGCGTGCCGGCACCGCTTGCTATCTGGAGCGCTTCTTTGATTCCGGTCAGGATCTCGTCGCTTTCATCTCGCATATGCGTGCAATAGAGACCATTGTACTCTCCAACCACTTTGGCGAGCTCCGTAAGCTCCGGAGTATCTGTGAGCGTCCCGGTGGGATAGATCAGCCCGGTCGAGATTCCGGCTGCGCCGGCTTTCATCGCTTCACGGACAATTGTCCGCATCTCTTCCATCTGGGCGTCATCGGCCTCGCCGGAGGCGTATCCCATCACAGCGGCACGTACCGTTCCCTGACCGATCAGACATACAAGATTGATGCCAAGCGGTGTTTTTTCAACTTGATCCATCCACTCCGGAAACGTCATCGGCTTAAGAAGTCGTTCCCGTTCTTCGTTGTTTCTAAAGGGGATCAGACTGACCGCCATGCTGTAAGGCTTTTCTCGAATCGGGGCGAGCGAGACACCGCATTGCCCGCCTACTTCTGTGGTGATGCCCTGCAGAAGCTGATTCGCAGCGTGAGGATCCAGCAAGGCATTCAAGTCCCCATGTGAATGATCGTCAATGAAACCAGGGCATACAATCAGTCCCTGTGCTTTGATGATTTTTTTTGCTTTTTCTTCTTTGAGTTGTCCTATTTTTGTGATTTTTCCTCCCGTAACTGCAATGTCAGCTATATACGGTGCTTCACCGCTGCCATCCACGACAGTTCCGTTCAGGATCAATAAGTCCTGCATTTCCGATTTCAATCCTCCTTTATGACTCTTCCTGCACCGTGATCAGCGGTGCAATTGATTCAGGGCTGCTGAGGTCCTGGCTGAAAAATGAGGATTCTGCGCAAATTCCTTTAAAAAAATATATCATAGATGAAAAAGAAGCTGTTATCCAAGTATTTTCTCAAAATTTCTAATCTTTCTATAACAATTTTTTGATCTTTTCTGTTATAATAATAAACATGATCAAAAAATTTAATAAATAATTAGCAATATCAAATCGACTCCGGCTGTTATCATCTTTGTCTCAAAGGAGGTTGCTATGAAGATCGATCAACTGTTTCAGTTCGTATCTGTTGTAGAGAATGGCTCCATTAACAAGGCTGCATATGAATTGTTTATTTCCCAGTCAAGTCTCAGCCGCTCAATCAAGCTGCTGGAGGAGGAAGTAGGAGATACGCTTTTGATGCGTACAAGTCAGGGAATTGCACTCACCTCACTCGGCGGAGAATTCTATGAGTACGCAAGCACCGTATGCTCCAATTACAGACAGTTGGAGCAGCTGCGTCTCTCCAATAAAAACCTGGTAAATCATAGAATGCGGGTTTCCTCGCACCCGCTTTCCTTCGTGGAGTATGCTTTTACGGAAACTTTCAAAAAATATCAGGATCAATCCCCGCTGTTTTCTCTCGTACAGCAGCCTGTTTCCCAAGCAACCTATGATGTAAAAAACGGGTTATCGGATGTTGGGGTTTACATGTGCACTTCTGCAGCGATTGACAACACGCATCGTCTTATACGTTCCTTGAATCTGAAACCCACTGTGATTGCTCGGCTCCCCATGGTCGTTCTGGTCTCTGATCGACACCCGCTTGCACTAGCCGGAAAGAAAGCGATTTCGATCAAATCACTGAACCAATATACATTTACAACCGGAGAAGGAAATATCCCTTGGTCGGAATTGTTGTCTATCCTGCGAGCGACAGGCTCTGATCAGGCGCAGAGCTATATTAATATGAGTGACAAAACCGGGCTGATCAATTTCGTAGCATGCACACAAACATACTCTTTGATCCCGTCTGTTGAACAATGCAAAGTGGACTTACATCGGCTCAATTCGGCGCCGGTGGTCACCATTCCATTGATTGAAGAAGAGTATTATTTCGAGGTTGGATGGTTCAAGAGAGCCAATCAGGAACTGTCAACCTGCTGCTTTGACTTTGTTTGTACTCTTCAGAATCTCTTTTAAGCGGCCGTTTTCGAGGCATCATGCAAAGCAAAGGAAACCTCTGATTCATAAAGAATAATTTGAGTTGGTCAGCAAAGATAGACAAGCAATACTAAAGTGGAGCCGCATTGCTGCGGCTCCATTTTCGTTAGGTTGTGAGCTCGTCCCAGACAATTTCCTCCGCTCTGGATCGGATGCTGTTCATGCATCTGACCCACTCCATCTGGTTCTCTGCTTTCAGCTGTTCGGTAACGCCTTCCTGTGCGGCCATCTGTGTCATCAGGCGATCCCGCATTTCCTCGGCGCAGCGTTCTGTCTCTTCCAGATGCGCGGACAGCTTTCCGGAGAAGAGCAGCTGTGTGTACAGCACCCGCTTTGCCGTTTTCAGATGGTGCAGATACCGCCTGCCCCAAGCGCCGATTTGCGGTGTTTCCGGCGCGGTCAGATCGGGGATGAGGTATCCGTTTTCTTCGTGGTACGTACCACCAAATTCTTCAAAATATGTGCTCATTTTATAGCTCCTTTTCCGTAAAAATCAGCGAAAAACTGACCCATAATTTACCCTTGCCAGGATAAAAACAGTAGAACAAGTGGAAAAAACTGCATAAAATAG
>CACXGK010000037.1 GCA_902767115.1 uncultured Ruminococcus sp. | reverse complement strand
TGTCCTCCTTGCAATACAGCAAGTATTGCTGCGTCGGACATCCATTATCAGGACAAAAGCCTGCTCGAAAATCCGACTACCTCCAGATACTAAACAGGCTCTAAGGCATACATCATGAGATGCCTGCAACAAAACCGGGGAGCTGTCAAAGGCTGAGAGGAAGCGCTGCTTCGACCCAGAACCTGATGCGGATAATGCCGCCGTAGGGAAGATGAAAACGATCGTCCCCGGTGCGTCCGGGGATTTTTCTTTGCTGCTCCAAACATTTTCAAGGAGGAATTTTCATGACTGAAACAACTGCAAAACCGACCCTGTCCAGCCACGATAAGATCGTGCGCCTGACAGCAAGCGGAATCATGATCGCACTGGCAACCGTACTGAGTATGATCACCATCGTCAAGATGCCCCTCGGCGGCAGTCTGACACCGGTGAGTATGCTCCCGATCTGCATGATCGCCATTATTTATGGCACTGGCTGGGGGCTTGGCACCGCCTTTGCGTATGCGCTGGTGCAGCTCATTATTGACTTCGCATCCGCACTGACCTGGGGTCTGAGCGTGCCGGCACTGGTGGCGTGCTTCCTGTTTGACTACCTGCTGGCGTTCACGTCGCTCGGCATGGCAGGCATCTTCCGCAAGAAAGGCGATATGGGCATCGTGCTCGGCGTGGTAGTAGCGATCGTTCTGCGGTACATCTGCCACATCATTTCCGGCGGCACCGTTTTTGCGGTCTGGATGCCGGAGGACTGGAGCAATCCGTGGATCTACTCGGCTGCCTATAACGGCGTGTTCATGGGTCCGGAGCTCGTACTCACTGTCATTGCGGCATTTGCACTGACAAAGGTACCGGCGATCAAGAATCTGATGAAGGTGTAACCGATCGGCATCCCATGGCTTTTGCAGCTGTGGGATGCTTTTGTGTGAAAATTTCACTCCACCCCTTGACAAATCCACCCATATATGATACAATATAATTGTGTTACCGTGTACATCCGTACACGACGGATAACGAATTTACGGAGGTTTATTTTATGATTACAGCAGGCGATTTCAGAAATGGTGTTACCTTTGAGCTCGATGGACAGGTTGTTCAGGTCGTTGAGTTCCAGCACGTAAAGCCCGGTAAGGGTGCTGCGTTTGTCCGCACCAAGTATAAGAACATCATCACTGGTTCTGTCGTTGAGCAGTCCTTCAACCCGACTGCAAAGTTCCCGACCGCTTATGTAGAGCGCAAGGATATGCAGTACAGCTACAACGACGGCAACCTGTACTACTTCATGGATCTGGAGACCTATGAGCAGATCCCGATCAGCGCAGACAAGCTCGGTGACAGCTTCAAGTTCGTCAAGGAAGAGATGGTATGTAAGGTGCTCTCCTACAAGGGCGAGGTATTCGGCGTTGAGCCGCCCAACTTCGTTGAGCTCCAGGTTACCCAGACTGATCCTGGCTTCAAGGGCGATACCGCAACCAACGCAACCAAGCCTGCTACGCTGGAGACTGGTGCAGAGATCCGTGTTCCGCTGTTCATCGATGAAGGCGAAATGATCCGTATCGACACCAGAACCGGTGAGTACATGGAGCGTGCGTAAGCTGGATCCAAAGCTCATAAACGTCTGATGACGGGAGGTTTTAATCATGGATAAAATTGCATATCTGAAGGGACTGCTCGACGGTCAGGAGATCGATAAGAGCTCCAAGGAAGGCAAGGCTCTGTATGCGATCTGCGATGCACTCGACGAGATCGTGAAGTATACCGAGGAGCTGGAGGACAGAGTAGCAGAGCTCGAAGAGCTTTGCGATATTTTGGACGAGGATCTCGGCGATATGGAAGAACTGCTTCTGGACGATGATGACGATGACGACGACGATTACTGCGGTTCCTGCGATGGCTGCGCTGATTTCGAGGATTTTGGCGATGACTTCGACGACGATGAGCAGTATGAGACCGTTTGCCCGACCTGCGGCAAGTGCATTCTGCTCGATGAGAAGACGCTGGAGGAAGGCGAAACTGTTTGCCCGAACTGCGGCGAGGAGCTGGAATTTGATTTCGATGAGCGTGAGATCGAAGCACTGACTGCAGATCTCCCAACAGAGAAATAATGGCGATGCAGCAGCGGTTCGTTCCGCTGCTGCTTTTGCTTAGAGTGAACCGGAAAGGAAGATATACATGGCATTTGTGAAGAAAAGCACCAGCGAGCTGGGCTGCAACCCTTTTACGACCATTGGCAAGGACTGGTTCCTGCTGACTGCCGGGACACCGGAGCATTTCAACACCATGACCTGCTCCTGGGGCGCCATGGGCGTGATCTGGAATGTGCCGTCCGTGACGGCTTACGTCCGCACCAACCGCCACACATTCGATTTTCTCGAACACGACGAGCTGTTCACCATCAGCGTTTTCCCGGAGGAATACCGCAAGGCGCTGTCCTTCTGCGGCAGCCATTCGGGACGGGATGTGGATAAGGTCAAGGAAACCGGTCTGACACCGGTCACACTCGACGGAGCGCCTGCTTTTGGGGAAGCGAAGCTGGTACTCGTTTGCCGGAAAATGTACAGCCAGATGATGAGTCAGACAGAATTCCAGGATCCGTCGCTGGTCGATACGTTCTACGGCAAGGATCCCATGCATAAAATGTACATCGGACAGGTCATTGCAGCCTACGAGCAGAACTGAATGAGGGGGAGCCGGCATGGCTCCCGCTTTCTTTTTGCAAGGATTTTGGACACAGCACTTTACAAAACTATGGGAATGGTGTATAATAAATAAGAAACCATTCGCATGGGATGCCGCAAAATACTTGTTCGGTATCCTGTGTAAGACTCCTAAGGAGAAGATGTAGTATGGATTTTTCACCAAAGGAAATTCTGAATTTTGTGGCGGAGAATGACGTCAAGTTCATCCGCCTGACGTTCTGCGATATGCAGGGAAATCTCAAAAATAATGCGATCATGCCCAATGAGCTGCCCCGTGCGTTTTCTCACGGCATCCTGCTCGATGCTGCGAGCTTTTCGGACTGCTATGAGGATCTGCTGCTCGTGCCGGATATTTCGACCCTGTCAGTGCTGCCGTGGCGTCCCAAGTCCGGCCGTGTGGTCAGATTCTTCTGCACCATCCTGAAGCTCGACGGCACGCCCTATCCCGGCGGTCTGCGCTACAATCTGCAAAGTTATATCCACGGGCTGCGTGACCAGGGGTATACCTGCGAATTCGGCACCAAGAGCGAATTCTATCTCTTTGACTGCGACCAGGAGGGCAATCCCACCAAGATCCCGCACGACCGTGCCGGCTATCTCGATGTCGCACCGCTGGATAAATGCGAGAATACCCGACGTGAGATCTGCCTGTCCCTGGAGGAAATGGGCATCAATCCCCAGTCCTCGGCGCACAAGCACGGTCCCGGACAGAATGAGATCGATTTCAAATGCTCCGAGCCTGTGACGGCGGCGGATAATATGGTGCATTACAAGGCGGTCGTCAAGACCATCGCTGCGCAGAACGGGCTGTATGCATCCTTCATGCCAAAGCCTCTCAGCGGCACCTACGGCTCTGCGCTGTCCATCATCATCACCGTCAAGAAGGATGGGCAGAACATCTTTGAGATGCAGGACGGACATATGGGCGAGCTTGGCAAGAGCTTCATTGCCGGGATTCTCGATCATGCGGCAGAGATGACCGCTTTCCTTAATCCCATTGTGAATTCGTACAATCGTCTGCGTCACAGCGGCGCACCGAATGAGATCTGCTGGTCGCTCCAGAACCGCAATGCGCTGCTCCGCATCCCCGGACAGGTCGGGGTACACCCCCGGATCGAGGTGCGCAGTTCGGATTGCTGCTGCAACCCGTACCTGTGTTTCCGGCTGCTGATGGCGGCAGGGCTCGATGGCATCCGGCGTGGACTGGAGCTGCGTGAGGAGCTGCGTGCAGATGGCACGGAAAAGAGCTTTCCAAAGCTTCCGGCTACCCTTGATGAGGCGTTTGATCTGGCGCAGAGCAGCACATTTATCAACGAAAACCTCGCAGAGGAGATCTGCCGGAATGTGTACCAGAATAACAAGCGCCAGCTTGCATTGTACCATGCGGCGGAGGATAAGGCAAAATTTGAGGAGCAGCAGTATTTTTTGCATGAGTAAGAGCAGGGTTCCCTGCGAAAGGTGGTAAGACTGTATGGACAGAGCGTTGATCGTATCAGGCTCGGAAAAGGCGATGGAGACCATTGCCCAGTTTCTGCATACATACGGTTACACCAATCTGACCTCCACCACCAGCGGCAGCGAGGCACGGCGCCTGACCAACAGCATGGAGTATTCGCTCATCATCGTGAATACGCCGCTGACGGACGAGTTCGGCAATGAGCTGTCCATCCAGCTTGCGGAGAATACCAGCTCGGGCATTATTCTGCTGTGCAAGGCGGACATTGCGGATGATGTTTCGGATAAAGTTGGAGATTTCGGCGTTTGTGTCGTGTCACGTCCGATGAATAAAGCGCTTTTGCACCAGTCTATCCGGCTTGTGGAAGCCACACGCTCCCGGATGCTCGGACTCAAACGTGAAAACTCCAAGCTGATGGTGAAGATCGACGAGATGCGCATGATCAATCGTGCCAAATTTGCACTGATGCAGTATCTCGGACTTCCGGAACCGGAGGCGCACCGCTATATCGAAAAGCAGGCGATGGATACCCGTTCCACCCGCAAGGATGTGGCGCAGCGGATATTGGCAATGTATGAAAATCAGTAGCGCTGCCCATAGTAAGGTATGGACGCAGCGTGCATCGCACAGCACGTTCTGCTAAACAAAAATATCAGCAAAACACACAAAATCTTGCAGGAAAAATGAGTCGGTTTATCTGCCATTTTAGTTGACAAATCCGCCAAAAAGTTGTATGATAATAGTACACGTGATAACAGACAGGGTGGATATTTTTGGACAGCCAGTGGGGAATACATGACAGATCGTATGTTGAAGAAGTATTGATTTGAGGGGGAGCAGTATGATTATCACACCTGACATCCGTTTGACGGAGTGCGGCGAGCAGGATCGTACAGGGGAGTTTTGCCTGACAGCAGGCGAAACGAATCAATACCTGATCATTCTGAGTGGCGTCCGCACTGTGATGCGCATCAATGACAGGCAATATTATATGCGTCCGTTTACGTTCCTGGTTCACCCGTTTGACGAGGAGCGCATCCATGTGGATGTGCAGGGGGCAGCGGCATACCGCTATCTTCTGCTTTCCTTTTCGGACCGGTATCTGGAGAAGATCCGGGGGATGGGGCTGACGGAGCGAGAGACACACACACTTGCCAATCCGCTTGCAGTCGAGGAGATCTGGAAGCTTCTGGTGCCGGCGATGGAGGCCAAGAATCCTGCCGGCATGGAGATCGGTATTCATGCGCTGGAGCTTTTGATGTGCCTGATCCTGGAGGCATCTGACGGCACCGTGACCCGTGCGGCAGAGGTGCCGCATTACGACAAGCTCACGGCGCTGCGGCACAAGATCTACCAGCACCCGGAGGAGAGCTGGTTTATCCAGGATATTTGTGAGGAGCTCGGCATCAGTCGGCCGTATTTCCACAAGATCTACCAGTCGGCATTCGGCACGACCTGCACGCAGGACGTGATCGCAAGCCGCATTGCCTGTTCCAAGCGCCTGCTGGAAACGACAGAGGATCCGATCACGACCGTGTCACAGCTTTCAGGGTTTGAGACAGATGTTTATTTTATGCGGCAGTTCAAGCGCCATGTGGGAATGACTCCCACTGCCTACCGGCGTATATACAGACAATCCACCGCAGCAGATACGAAACGGAATAAGAGGAGATAGAACATTTTATGCGTAAATCAAACTGGACGGATCAGATCAGCAAAGCCACCAAGACTACCGTTGTGATCTGCGGCGTATTGCTCATCGTGACTTCTGTTGTGATCCTGTTGTTGATGTTTTTCCCGATGCAGAAGGTCGATCAGCCGACAGTCGTGGTAGAACCGCCTCGCCATACGGAATATTCGGCGACCACGAGGGAGACCACAACAGCGCCGGAAACCACACATGAGGGACCGCATACCCTTTCCACCTGGAATGCAGGTATTGACGGCTTTTATCGTTCGGTCGATGAATTCCGGGATACGAGGATTTCCACAACAACAGATCCCCGGTTATGGAGAGAAACGACCGCAGCGCCGAAAAGCACTACCACATCATACGATTCGTATGAGACCACCTTCACATTTGAACCTGCCGACCCCGGAGAATCCACGTTTGCGACAGAGCATCCGCAGACGGTGACAACGACCGTTGCACCGCCGCCGCAGGAGGAATTGACAGCACCGCCGCTGCCGGTCGATTTTGAGAATGCCGACAATGCGGAGTAATTGCATTTACCAAGAAAAGCATCGTTCCCGATACATGGGAACGATGCTTTTTTGCTATGGATATATCCTATCAAAGCTATAGGCAAAACCAATAACTTGCTATCATCATTACATATTGGACAAATAGGCAAAGTAGGTGTATAATAATTACAGAAACAGACGAGGAACACTCGATACTGAATATAATTACGGAGGTAAGGACTTATGAGCAATCAGAAAACATGGACAGAGCGTAAATACTGGAACGAGGAAATCGAGACAATGCCTCGTGCAGAGCTGGAGAAGTTCCAGCTTGCACACCTCAAGGACATCGTGAAGCATTCCTATGAGAATTCCCCGTACTACAGACGTACCTGGGACGAAGCAGGACTGAGCCCGGATGATATCCAGAGCCTGGAGGATCTGCAGAAGTTCCCGTTCATCAATAAGATCACCCAGCGTGAGACCCAGGGTGTCGGCAGCTTCCTTGGCGAGCTGGCAGCCGTTCCGGAGGATGATGTGGTATTCATCTCCACGTCCTCTGGCTCCACCGGCGTACCGACCATGAGCCCGTTCACGAAGGCAGACTTCGATGCCTTCCAGGATACGGAATCCCGTTGGTTCTGGCAGATCGGCATGAGACCGAATGACCGCTATGTACACGCATTGAACTTCTCCCTGTATGTCGGCGGCCCGGATGTTATCGGCGCACAGAATCTTGGTGCATTGTGCATCTGGGGTGGTACGCTTCCCTCTGAGCGTCTGCTGTACGTCCTCAAGACCTATCAGCCGACTGTCATCTGGACATCGCCGTCCTATGCATGGCAGCTCGGTGAGAAGGCGAAGAAGGCTGGCATCGACCCCAAGACCGACCTCAACATCAAGAAGATCATCGTAGCCGGTGAGCTGGGCGGTTCCATCCCGGCAACCAGAAAGGCGATCGAGGATCTCTGGGGCGCAGAGCTGTACGATTTCTATGGTCTGTCTGATATCTTCGGTGCTTGCGCAGCACATTGCGAATATCACGATGGTCTGCACATCGCAGAGGATCACATCCTGGTAGAGACCGTGGATATCCACACCGGCGAGATCCTGCCGCCCGGCAGTGTTGGCGAGCTGGTTTACACCACTCTCCAGAAGAAGGCACGTCCGCTGATCCGTTTCCGTACCGGCGACATCGGCTACATCGACCAGACCCCCTGCAAGTGCGGCAGAACCCACGGCAGAATCCACATCAACGGCAGAAAGGACGATATGTTCATTGTCTCTGCGGTCAATGTATTTCCGTCGGATATCGAGGCTGTCGTACATGATCTGGACGGCATCACCGGTGAGTATCTCATCCGCATCTTCGAGGAGAATTACACCTGCCGTTACGCAGTTGAAGTCGAGAAGAACGCTGACAACACCAAGTCCGATGACGAGGTCGCAGCAGAGCTGTCCGCAGCCCTCAAGGCAAGAATCGGCGTTAAGCCTGCAAGAGTCAAGATCCATAAGGACGGCGGTCTGGACACCAGATCCGAGCACAAGTCCAAGCGTATCATTGATGAGAGAAATCAGGATTACAGCATTTAAGGTGATCGCATGATAGAAAACCAGGAAAGCTATACTGCCAAGCTCTGCGCATTTGCCAGAGCCTGGCATTCCAATACGGCAAGGCAGAAGATCTTTGATGATTACCTTGCCTATGACCTGATGGGCTGGGAGGCGTATGAATCCGTCAAGCAGCAGATCCTGCGGGACTATACCGACGGCACGAGAGAGGATTTTATCCGCTTCCTGAACACATATTTTGTGCCGATTCCGCTGTCCCGACTGCGTTTTACGGAGAGCCGTCTGCGCCGCTTTGCGGAGAATGAGCCGGTGCAGTATGTGATCTGCGGCGCCGGGGCAGACAGCTTTTCCTTCCGCAACCCTGATCCCCGTATCGAGGTGTTCGAGGTCGATCACCCCGACACGCAGCGCTATAAACGGGAACGCATCCGCAGTCTGGAATGGAATGTGCCGAAGAATGTGCATTTCGTTCCGGTCGATTTCGAGAAAGAGACAATGATCAGCGGTTTGCTCAGCGCTGGTTTTTCGACAGAAAAGAAGACGTTTTTCAGCATTCTGGGCGTGAGCTACTATCTGTCTCTGCCGATCTTTTCGGAAACTCTCCGGCAGATCGCAGCGCTCTCACAGCTTGGCAGCGTGGTGGTGTTTGACTTTCCATTGAAGGGAGAGGGTTTTCCGCCACGGGTCGCAGAGCTGGAGCGCATCACGGAGACTTTGGGAGAGCAGATGCAGGGCGGCTTTACGTATGCAGATATCTCCCGTGCGCTGTACGCACTGGGATTCCAGATCGACACCTATCTGCCGCCGGAAAAAGTGCAGGATGCGTATTACAAGGACAGAACCGATGGATTGACGGCTTTTGAGAATGTCAGCCTGCTGTCAGCGACTTTTACAAACGGCAGGACTTACGAATAACATTGATAGAGAAAGAGGTAGGATCTATGAGCCAGTTTGCACATATCAATACCGCCCTCATCCACGGCGGTATTTCCAACGACGCACGCACAGGCGCAGTCAATGTGCCTATTTACCAGACTTCCACATACCAGCAGGACGGGCTTGGGAAGATGCGTGGTTACGAGTACTCCCGTACCGGAAACCCCACCAGAGAAGCACTCGAAGCCCTTATCGCAGAGCTGGAGGAGGGTTATGCAGGATTTGCCTTTGCATCCGGCATGGCTGCCATCACGGCGGTGCTGAGCCTGCTGCACGCAGGGGACAAAGTGCTGATCTCCTCGAATGTCTACGGCGGCACCTTCCGTCTGCTGGCACAGGTATTCGACCATTTCTCGATCAGCTATGAGATCGCAGACACGACGGATGCTGTCAAATACGAAGCTGCCATTTCAGAGGACGTCAAGGCGGTCATCATCGAGAGCCCTGCCAATCCCCTGATGACGGTGACGGACATCCGTCTGATCGCCGATATTTCCCACAAGCATGATCTGCTGGTGATCGTGGATAATACCTTCATGACCCCGTACCTGCAAAAGCCCCTGACGCTTGGCGCAGATATCGTTGTGCATTCCGCAACAAAATACCTCGGCGGTCACTCCGATGTGGTTGCCGGACTTGCCGTGGTCAAGGATGAGAAGCTTGCCAAGCAGATCGCATTCATCCAGAATTCGACCGGCGGTGTGCTGCCGCCGTTTGACAGCTTCCTGCTGATCCGTGGTATCAAGACGCTCGGTGCGCGCATGGACAGACACGTTTCCAATGCAAGGCAGGCAGCAGAATTCCTCCAGAATCATCCGGCAGTCAAGAATGTCTACTATCCGGGACTGACCACCGATCCGGGATTTGCCGTGAACCAGCAACAGGCAAAAAACGGCGGCGTTATGATCTCCTTTGAGCTGCACGAGAACTACAACATTGAGACCTTCTTTGAGAGCCTGAAGCTCATCATGCTCGCAGAGTCTCTCGGCGGCGTGGAATCTCTCGTATGCCACCCGTCCACCATGACACACGCATCCATTCCGGAGGACATCCGCAAGCAGGTCGGCATCACAGACGGTCTCATCCGCCTTTCGACCGGCATTGAGGATATCCGTGACATCCTCGACGACCTGGGACAGGCGATCGAGCAGA
Source organism: uncultured Ruminococcus sp. (assembly GCA_902767115.1). GTDB lineage: Bacteria > Bacillota > Clostridia > Oscillospirales > Ruminococcaceae > UBA3855. The sequence goes on along the minus strand of CACXGK010000037.1, from coordinate 4,067 downwards.
GCGAGGTGAAGTAAGATGGCACTCTATCATTCCATGCAGGAGCTGATCGGGCATACACCGCTGGTGGAATTGCAGCATTTCGGGCTGCCTGACGGCGTGAAGCTCTTTGCAAAGCTCGAACTCTACAACCCGTCCGGCAGTGTCAAGGACCGCACAGGTCTCTACATGATCCGTGACGCCGAACGCAGCGGCATTCTCAAGCCCGGTGCTACCATCGTACTCGGCACCGCTGGCAATACCGGACTTGGTATCGCATTTGCAGCGCTCAACCGGGGCTACAAGCTGCTGTTCGTTGTGCCGACGAAGTTCTCGGCGGAAAAGCAGTCTCTCCTGCGTGCGCTGGGTGCGCAGGTCATCAATACCCCTCGTGAGGACGGAATGCTGGGCGCCGAGCGCAGGGCAGAGGAGCTGACACGGGAAATTCCCGGCGCCATCACCCTCGACCAGTTCAAGAATCCGAGCAATCCGCAGGCGCACTACGAGACCACCGGCAGAGAGATCTGGGAGGATCTTGAAGGCAATGTGCAGTACGTCGTTGCCGGTGCCGGCAGCGGCGGAACGGTGTCCGGCATCCTGCAATATCTCAAGGAGCAGAATCCCGGTGTACAGGGCGTTCTCGCTGATCCGGAGGGCAGCACGATGGGCGGCGGTGAGCATCACGATTACAACATCGAAGGCATCGGCAATGACTTTATTGCCGATACGATGGATATGTCGCTGATCGACCGTGTCATCAAGATCAATGATGACGAAGCGTTCACACACGTCCGGCTCCTTGCCCAGAAGGAAGGCATCATCGCCGGTTCCTCCTCCGGTGCGGCATTGGCGGCGTCCTTGAAACTCATAAAATCCGGCGTCAAGGGCAATATCGTCACCGTGTTCCCGGATCGTGGCGACCGGTATTTCAGCACAGGACTTTTCACATAAATTCGATTCATACAGCAAAACAGCAGCGCTTTTTCATCGTAACAAGCGCTGCTGTTCTTTTTCGATTAGTGATTCAGGATCTCACGTTTCAAAAGGCTCAGATCAAATACATCGAGAACCCCGTCACCGGTCATGTCGCCGGCGCCGGAATTGGTGAGCTTCTTGTCCGAAATGCCGTGGAGCCACTTTTGCAGGAGCACCACGTCTGTCACATCGAGCTTGCCGTCCTGGTTGACGTCGCCCTTGAGGATTTCTGGTGCTGCGCCGTTCGGGAGCACCTCCTGGTATTTTTTCGTTTCAAAGCAATACCGCCACATACTGCCGTCCGTGCGGTAGAAGTAGACGTAGCCCTGATTCAGCTCCTTGTCGTACTCGGAATCGATCACGAGCGCCACATTGGTGACGGCGGTATGCTCGCCGTTGTTGTTCATGGTCAGCGTATGATCGGGGGTCAGGAACCAGTCGATGTAGCCGGAAATATCCTGTGCCTCGTCCTTGTATTGGTAAATGTAGAGATTGCCGTTCTTTAAGAAGCCATATTTCGCCGGATTCTCCGGAACGGGTTCCATTGTCTCATCCTTGTAGACCATGTGGTAGCTGCCATCCTCAGTTTTGTAGAGATATTCATAGAGATAGTATTCGCCGGTCGGGTAATAGCCGACCTCCACGACATTTTCAGCCACCTTGGAATTGCTCATATCGCCGTACTTCACCCACGGGTGCCACAGCACATGATCTTCGTCTACAAAGAGGTTGTAGTGCATGGAGACCGGATTCATGATGCCGGTCGGGAATATCTTGACATAGGGCTTTTCGTCCTGGTCGTAGCCCACGTAATAGCCAATGACCTCGCCGTCAAGATTGATGTAGAAGGCATCTGCCGTGAAGGAAAATTCCTTGAAATCATCCGCAATTTTGAGCAGCACCAGCTCCTTGCCGTCCGGATAGATGCCGTAAAGCTCGTTCTGCTTTGTGATGACACATTCATTCTGGATATCCTTGCAGTCGATGTCCGGAATGACCTTGCCGTTGAGAAGAAGCGTGCCGTCCGTCTTGGCGACGACGTCAAAATACTTGTACACCCGGTTCGGCGGAATGCGGTAGCCGTTGTCAAATGCCTTGACGTTCTCCTCGCAGACGATCACCTGACTGCCGTCAAACCGGTAGAGCGTGCCGTTCTGCAATGCAACGGTCGTGGTATCGTAATAGTCCGAGATCGAACGGGTGCCGGTAAATTCGCCGTCACCCAGCGGCGGATCGTAGGGCTTGGTCGCCTTGACGGTGATGGTACCGCTGACGACCTCCACATCGTCCGGTGTAAAGATGTGGAATTTGGTCTTGCCGGGCTTCACACCGTAAAAGCTGCCTCTCGAACCACTGGTATGTGAAAAACCGTTGAACACACGGGCGACCGAGATATCATCTACAGTCATGGAGCATTTGAGCTCATCGCCGATGATATTCCGGGGCGAAATGCCAAAGCGCTTCTGGAAGCCCTCCTCGATGGTCACGTTTTCATCCCATGTCGCTACAGCAAGGCGCTGTTCGAGCGTGATCTGCGGCATATCGCCGAGAGTGCAGTTTTCGAGATGCATATCCTTAACGAAGGAAATATCCGTGATCGGAACGGAATGCAATTGCAGATCGGTGAGCTTCGGGAGATCCTTGACAGCGGAATAGTCCGTGATATCGCCGCCGGTCAGACACAGCAGCTCGCAGCTATCGAGATACTTGAACCACGACAGATCCTTCACGCCGTCCATATCCAGAATGACACGGTCGGAAGTCCGCAGCTCCTCCTCGGTCACAGTACCGTCCTGGTTATGGTCACAGATCCAGTCGGTCGCAACGAGCTTTTCGTACAGGACCGGATCGACATCGACGGGCTCCGGTTTGTCTGCAAAGACAGGAATGCTTGTAACAGATGCCGCAACCGCAATGCAGCAAAGTGTGGAAATCAGTTTTTTCATGACTTGCCCCCATATATTTGATAGTTACTATTGTATCATATTTGTGCAGAAAAAACAAGTGGGAAACGCAATTTTCCCACTTGTATCAAGAGATGAGTGCTTACGAGCCGGTACCGCTGTACTTCATAGCCCCATGCATCCAGATCTTGTAGCTGATAAAGAAAAACGCAACACCGATCACCGGCGAGAGCCACGACAGCAGCGGCACCGCATCCGGCCGCAGGATCACCAGACTCGGATAGTACGCAATGAAGGCAATGGGCATCAGGAATGTGAAAATAAAGCGGAAAACCGGGCTGAAGATCGTGACCGGATATTTCGCATAGTCCTTGAACTGGAACACCAGATTGAGCACATAGAACGAATTCTGGATCCAGAAGCAGGTCGCTGCTGCCGCATTCTGCAAGGCGATCATGACAAGCGATGCGGTGAGCAGGAACACGAGCACTTTCAGAAGCATCAGCGGCGTGAAGGCAAGTCCGAGCTTTACCCACGCATAGATGAGCGTCCCGATGCCAAAGGCAAGCTGTCCGAGTCCCTTGATGTCGAATACCTCGGACTGGTAGTAGAAAAACAGGTTGATCGGGCGGAAGCAGTATTTGATGAAATCACCCGAATAGACATACTGCCGGAGATTCCAGTTGTTGTCAAAGAAGCACTGCACCGGCGTGAGGGAAATGAGCGAAAAGCCGTACAGAAACAGCATCTCATAGTACCCCCATCCGCCCACAGACGGGAAATTCCGGAACAGGATCCAGAAACTCACAAATCCCGAAATATTGGTGAAGATCATGCCAATGGTCGAGATGATGAAATCCGCACGGTAGCTCATTTTGCTTTTCAAGTCCTGTGCGAGGATCTTGCCGTAAATTTTCAGATAAAACCCTAAACCTCGTTTCATGCCATCAACCTCCATTCACCGTGATCTGTCGGAGTGAGACCTTCCAGAACAGCTTGCTCAGGAGCAGCATTCCCACGCACCAGAGCGCCTGCGTGCCGAGCGTGACAAGAACGGTCTGCGGCTGCGGGTCGCCGTCGAGCAGAAGGGAGAGCGGCGCATTGTAGATGGACTGGAACGGCAGATAATACATCACCGTTTTCAGCGGCTCCGGGAAGAAGGCGAGCGGTATGGTCGCACCGGAAAGGAGCAGGACAATGACCTGCTTCATG
>CACXGK010000036.1 GCA_902767115.1 uncultured Ruminococcus sp. | reverse complement strand
GAGCGTTCTGAACTATATGCAGGATGCCAGAGCGAGTGCGGACACGTTCCCGATGCCCTATTGGAGCAACACCAGTTCCAATGAGATCATCCGACAGCTCATCACTGAATCTGATGAAGATACGAGGGATCTCGTGGAGGGACTTGTCAATGGCGATAGCGTGACGGCGGCAATTCACGAGGATATTGTGTATGCGGACATCAATGTGAATCAGGAAAGCATCTGGAGCTTTCTCCTGTTTACGGGCTATCTGAAGCCCATCAGCTCTGAACTTGTGAATGATGAGATCCATGTCGAGTTGGTGATCCCCAATCGGGAAGTCCGAACGATCTATAAGCGTGACATTCGACAATGGTTCGATGACACAACACGGTTGCATTCCCGTGCGGATCTTCTGCGAGCGCTTCTCTCGCAGGATACCGAACAGGTCAACCAAATTGTCGGCACCTGGCTGAACGAAACCATCAGCTTCTTTGACGAAAAAGAGCAGTATTACCACGGCTTTATGGCAGGATTGATCTCAGGTTTTAAGGGATATAAACTTGTGTCGAACCGTGAGAGTGGTAACGGAAGACCTGACTTGATTCTCAAGGAACGGTACAGCAAGGAAACGGCGATCGTGATCGAAATCAAAGCTGCCAATCCCAAGAACAAGAGCGAAACGCTTGCATCCAAATTGGCTGAGGCGATGAAGCAGATCGAGGTCAACCGTTACGAGGAGGAGCTTCGGAATGACGGATACCGGAATATTCTGCTTTATGGAGTGGCATTTAAGGAGAAGGAGTGTCTGGTGCGGCTGAAAAGGACAGATAAACCCGTTTGAATCACAGAAACATCTGTATATCCGCATGACGGCGCAGGGATTGCAGTTCGTGACACGGAAGACGATTTTGGAAAACTGAGCAGAAAACAAACTCCCGGCACTGCGCCGGGAGTTCGTTCATAATGGTGAAAGCAGCCTCACAGATATAGGCTACTTTCTTCTTGGTGCAACGCTACTATTTGTATAAGTTTAGCCTTGCTTTACCAATTGAATATTAATAATTTCCCGAACAGTAGCACCGCTTTGAGCCGCCTTCATAGCATCTGCAAGGAGACAATCGGTTATGCAGTTGACGGCACGCTGATGAAGGATTTCATCGAGTACACAAGGTACCTGCGGTGAGTATGTCACCTGGCAGTTTGATGAAACGAGCGGAACGCTCACCATTGAAGGCACGGGGGCAATGGAGGCGGAATACATGAATGGGGACACCCCCTATTTTGCTTATCTCAAACACGAACACGGGCAGGCTGCATCTTCCGATGAGGATGCAGCCTGTTTTTTCATACCATTTCTCGCCCCTGTGTCTAATTAAGTTCTGCTGATTCTTGACAATATAAAAGCTCTATGATACAATAAAAGCAAGGCTATAGCTGCGCTGGAAGGCGCAGAAGGGGGGGACAAACATTGAAACAGAACAATAAGCGTATTTTGAGCGCACAGATCGTAATTGTGATCGCTATCATCCTTGCGGTGCTCCTGCCGCAGCTCATCGGTACGGCGATGATCTCCACACCGAAGGGGACATGGAAGAGTAATAAGGATCTTGCCGGCAAGGTCATTGGTGTGTTGGCGGATTCCGGGTTGGAGTCGGTCGCATGGGAGACGATCCGTGATCCGGATGTGCGCACGGCGGACGATCTGGACGAGCTCACCGCCCTCATCAAGGACGACACGGCTGATGCGATTTTGGTCAGCAATGAAGATATGTGGAAGATCCTTCCGGACACCCCGGAACTGACACCCATGATGGACAGGACAGGCAGCTACACATTTAACAAAGCGAATGCCACACTGCTGGTCGCCAAGGAGGACTATGCCTATTACATGAGCAAAGAGAAGCTCTCATCTCTGGATTATCCGGGGATGCGTATTGCGGGTCTGACAGGCTCGGAGCTCTCTGAGCTTCCGCCGACCATCTTCCCGCAGTGTGAAGTTTCCAATTACAATAACTTCACGGATATGTTCGTTGCACTCGAAAGCGGCAAGGTCGATGCGGTCGCAGCCTATGATACGCAGGTCGATATGGTCAATGAGAACTACGATGATATCACCTTTCTCGCAGAACCTCTGACCAAGGTTTCTTATGGCTTTGGCACGAGACACGACGAGAAGGGCAACAGGCTCAAAGCCGAATTCAATACATTCTTCAAGGAGCTGTCCAGCTCCGGCAAGCTTGAGGAGCTGGACAACAAGTGGCAGAGCGTAGAGGAGGGCGAGGATGCCTCGCTGACCTATGAATTCCCGGAGGGGAGCGAGGTGCTGCACGTTGAGACGTCCGGTGTCTGGTTCCCGATGTCCTATTATTCCGGTAAGAACCTGACGGGTAAGTTTGTGGAGCTCATTGATCTGTTTTGTCTGGAAAACGGCTATCAGCCGGAGTTTGAGTGCGTAGACTACCCGACGGGTGTTGCAGGTCTGAGCTCTGGCACGTATGATATCATGGCGGACACGCTCTTTATCACCCCGGAGCGGCTGGAGCGCATCAACATCACTGACCCGGTCCAGGTATCCTTCATCTCCGTTGCGACCAAGTCGCAGCCGGAGACGTATACAGTCCCCAAGGCACAGCAGTTCATTACGTCGATCACCAACGGGTTCTACACCAACTTTATCCGGGAGAACCGCTGGCAGATGGTGCTGGACGGTCTTATGACAACGCTCATTCTGTCTGTCCTGACATTTATGATCGGTACCATCCTGGGCGCTGCGATCTGTGCGCTGCGCATGAGCAAATACAGCTATCTGACGGCATTTGCGAGACTCTATGTGCGGTTCTTTCAGGGCATTCCGCTGCTGGTGCTGCTTATGGTGCTTTATTACATCATCTTCAATAACACGTCTGTCGCTGCGCTTTGGGTATGCGTGATCGGCTTCTCGCTCGACTTTGCAGCCTATTCCTCGGAGATCTTCCGCAACGGTATCGAAGCGGTTCCGGCAGGGCAGGCACGTGCGGCTAAGGCGCTCGGCTTTACAAAGACGCAGGGCTTTATCAAGGTCGTGTTTCCGCAGGCAATGCGGCATATTCTGCCTGTATTCAGCGGACAGCTCGTATCTATGGTCAAGATGACCTCTATTGCAGGCTATATCTCTGTGATGGATCTGACCAAGGTGACAGATATCATCCGCAGCCGCACCTATGATGCGTTCTTCCCGCTCCTTGCAGCGGCAGTTATTTACTTCCTTCTCTCGTATCTGCTGATCGGGACGATGCAGATCATTCGTTATATTGTCACCAATCCCGACCGCAAGCGTGTGCTGCGTGGCGTGGATACAACCAAAAAGGCTTCTGCCGCTGTCAATGCTGCACCTGCCTTTGAAGCTGGAAAGGAACTGCTGGTCATTGAGCACCTTGCCAAGAGCTTTGGCGATGTGACTCCCATCCAGGATCTGAGCACGGTCATTCGGGCAGGCGACGTGATCTCCGTGATCGGACCATCCGGTACCGGCAAAAGCACCCTCCTGAACCTCATCAATCACCTTGAGAAACCTGATGACGGAAAGATCATTTTTGAGGGGACGAATACGCTCACGAAACACTACAATTTCAGCCTGCTGCGCCGCAAGGTCGGCATGGTGTTCCAGTCGTTCAATTTGTTCGCACATCTGACCATTGTAGAGAATGTCATGCTTGCACAGGTCGAGCTGTTGGGACGGTCACGGCAGGAGGCATACGAACGCTCCGTGGAGCTGCTCGAAAGCGTGGGGCTCGCATCGAAAGTACTAAGCTATCCGGCAGAGCTCTCCGGCGGTCAGCAGCAGCGTGTTGCCATTGCCAGAGCCATTGCAATGGATCCGCAGATCATGCTCTTTGACGAGCCGACCTCTGCGCTTGACCCGACGATGGTCGGTGAGGTGCTTTCTGTGATCCGGAACCTGGCACAGAAGGGTACAACGATGCTGATCGTGACCCACGAGATGAAGTTTGCACATGACGTCTCGAACCGGGTATTTTACATGGACGAGGGTGGCATTTATGAAGACGGCAGTCCGAAGCAGATCTTCGAGGATCCGCAGAAGGAAAAGACCCGCATCTTTATCAAGCGTCTCAAGCAGCTCGAATTCGAGATTAACGAGGGAAGTGAGGATCCCAGCAGATACCTGAAGCTTCTCCAGAAGTTCTGCACAGACAACATGATCGGTTCACGAATGCAGCGGGATATTGAGCTTGCATTCGAGGAGCTTGTCCAGCAGGGCATAATGCAGCGCACAGATGCATTCCAGCGGATTCCTATCCGTTTAGAATTCGAGTATTCCGAGACGGAGAATTCCACGGAGATGACGCTCACCTACGGCGGGAACAAGTATGACCCGTTCACGCAGGGGGATGCGATATCTGCGAAGATCGTGCAGACGCTTGCTGCTGAAGTGGATTATGCCTATGACACCGAGAACCGTGTGACGGTACGGTTCCGTGACTGACGGCTAATCCAGTATCATCTCTGCGCAGCGATTGCCGGCGCAAATGGCACGGCGGACTGGGACGAAATCCTTGGGAAAGCGGTCGCATTAATTTTACACTCAGATATGGTAAGTGTTCCAGAAATATATAAGGCATAGGAATTAGAATTTGCATTACCGCTTGTAACAGTCAGTGAGCCTCCACCGTTGATAGTTACAGACGCGCCTTTAACGCAATAAATTTCAAAGCTATTATCACTTGTTACATTTGATGCCGTAAGCGTATTGGTTCCGGTAAGCTTTATTATCAGCGGAGCAGTACCTGCATAGTAAATAGCCGCTTGACTATTGCCAGTTTGCTTCCCTGCTCCGGTGTAACTGAAATTATTCAGCTCCACAACAATGGCATCGCCCTCGGTAGAAACGGTTGCCGTACCGCTTGTCTGACCGATGTCGCTAACTTCTCCGTCTGTCGTGATCTCGGCAGAGCCGCCTATCCAAAGGTTGGATATAGTAACTTCACCCTCCGCACTTGCCACAATCGCCGTGCCCCCTGTCAAGAAGCCCGGAACGTTCACCGGCATTCCGCCGGTTACCAGAGCAAAAGCCATCACGAATACGATCGTCTTTTTCAGCGTGTTTCGTTTCATACTCATGTTCCTCCTAAAT
>CACXGK010000035.1 GCA_902767115.1 uncultured Ruminococcus sp. | reverse complement strand
GCTTGCCCGTGCGGCTGGAATGCACCTTATCATTGCGACCCAGCGACCCACCACCAATATCATCACGGGTCTCATCAAGGCGAATATCCCAAGCCGTATCGCACTTTCTGTCAAGGCACAGATCGACTCCCGTGTCATCTTAGACACCGGCGGCGCTGAGACACTTCTCGGCAACGGCGATATGCTCTACCTCCCGAACGGGCAGCCAAAGCCCGTGCGTGTGCAGGGCTGCTATGTGTCCACCGAGGAGATCGAACGGGTTGTCAGCTTCATCAAGTCTGAGTCCCAGAGCGAATACGACGAGAGCATCATGGAGGCTGTCGATCAGCTCACGGTGCAGACACCGGAGGAGAAGCAGGCGACCCAGGAGGAGCCTGAGATCGACGAGGATGCGTCCATGATCGACCAGGCGATCGAGGTGGTCGTGGCGGCTGGACAGGCGTCCACCAGCAATTTGCAGCGCCGTCTGCGTCTTGGCTACGGACGTGCCGCCAGAATTATGGATGAGCTCGAAAAAATGGGCGTGATCGGTCCCTACGAGGGCGCCAAGCCACGCAAGGTGCTCATCACCAAGGAGCAGTGGAATGAACGCAAGCTCCGCAATATGAAATAAAAAAAGGAGGCTGATCCATGTTCGGACAGCCAAAGGGACGTAAGCTCCCGCATCCGCCAAAGGCGAAAAATAAACTGATCTACGGCGTTGTTGTGGCGATCCTGATGCTGGTCGCCCTGTTCAGCGCCAGGATAAAATCCCAGATGATCCAGAATCTCCGGCAGTCCGATGCTGATTTTCAGGTACACGTCATCGACGTCGGGCAGGGAGACAGCATACTCGTCTGCGCCGACGGTCACGCCATGCTCGTGGACAGCGGTGAAGCGGCATCCGGCGGCAAAGTGGCGGAATACCTTGATGCACTGGGTATCAAAGAGATCGATTACGCAGTGGCAAGCCATTTTCATGCCGATCATATCGGTGGCTTTTCCAGGGCGATCGAGGGCAGAAAGGTCGGCACCATCCTCGAACCAGAATGCCCCGAAGCCCTCATCCCGACCAGCGTTGCTTTTGAAACCTATCTCGAAGCAGTGGAGAAGTCCGGTGCCGCCTACCAGACGGCAAAGCCGGGGGATACCTTTTCTCTTGGCAATGCGCAGATCACGGTCGTGGCGCCCGGTGTCATGGATGAGGAAAATCTCAACAACGACTCGCTCGTGATGCGCATTACCTATCAGCATACATCCTGTCTCCTGACTGGTGATATGGAAAGCAGTGAGGAAAGCTGGCTCCTGGAACAGGGGACTGACCTGCAAGCTGATTTCCTGAAGGTCGCCCATCACGGCAGTGCAAACGGCTCCGGCGAGGCGCTTTTGTCCGCTGTGAAGCCCTCGTTTGCAGCGATCTCGTGCGCCAGAGAGAATGACTACGGGCATCCGGCGGCATCTACCCTTGACCGCCTTGCGCAGGTTACGAACGAGGTCTATGTCACGGCAGACAGCGGCACGGTCGTGTATCTCTACGATCACGAGACCGGTCACAAATGGGTCCTGACCGAGAAGCAGGAGGAAACGCCATGAGATACAGCATTGACCGCTTCGAGGGCGAAACGGCTGTCCTTGTTTCCGAGCAGGACGAGCTGCACATCCCTCTGCACGCTTTGCCGGAGGGTGTAAGACCGGGGGACTTGCTCGAACGCCTGGATGCAGGCGGCTGGCAGCGGCTTGCAGCCGAGACTCTTGACCGCCGCAAGGCATTGGCAGAGCGCAGAAAGCGGCTGCTGGGAGGTACATCATGAAAACACTCATCATCGGCGGCGGCGCAGCAGGCTGCTTTGCAGCGGTGCAGGCTGCCGCACTGGGCGAACAGGTCGTCATCCTGGAGCGCAATGACCGCATCGGCAAAAAGCTGCGCATCACCGGCAAGGGCAGATGCAATGTCACCAACAACTGCGACATGGACACGCTGATGCAGAACATTCCGCACGGCGGCAGATTTCTGTACAGCGCCTTTGCAGCCTGTTCGCCGCAGGACGTGATGGCGTATTTTGAGGGACTGGGCGTCGCACTCAAAACCGAGCGTGGCAACCGGGTGTTCCCCGTGAGCGACCAGGCATCCGAGATCGTGGAGACCCTGCGCCGGGAGCTTGACCGTTTGGGTGTGCGCATCATCCAGGGCGTGGCAAGATCGCTGATTTGTGATGAAAACGGAACCTGTACCGGCGTGAAATTCGACGGCGGTGAGCTGACGGCTGACCGTGTGATCGTTGCCACGGGCGGTGCGACCTACCCCGGCACTGGTTCGGAGGGCGACGGCTACCGGCTCTGCAAAGCAGTCGGGCATACCGTGACGGACATCCGCCCCTCACTCGTCCCCCTCGAAACCCTCGAACGGGACTGCGCCGAAATGATGGGCATTTCGCTCAAAAACGTCACCCTCACGATGAAACGTGACGGCAAGAAGGTCTTTGAAGAGCTGGGAGAGATGCTGTTCACGCATTTCGGGGTGTCGGGTCCTCTGGTGCTGAGTGCTTCGGCACATATGGAGCAGGAGGGGACGTACACCCTGCACATCGACCTCAAGCCTGCCCTCACACCGGAGCAGCTTGACGCACGGCTCCAGCGGGAGATCGCAGCCGCCCCCAATAAGGAACTGCCCTCGCTTCTGCGGCGGCTCCTGCCCTCCAGCATGGTCATGCCCATGATCGGACGCTGCGGCATCCATGCCCATACCAAGGGCAATTCCCTGACAAAACCCCAGCGCCGCCGCATTTGTGAGGAGCTGAAAAATTTTGCACTCTCCGTGCGCCGGACACGCCCCATTGCAGAGGGCATCATCACAAGGGGCGGCGTCAGCCTCAAAGAGGTCAGCCCCAAGACCATGGAAAGCAAGCTTGTGCCGGGGCTGTACATCATCGGCGAGCTGCTCGACTGTGACGCCTACACCGGCGGATTTAATCTGCAAATTGCGTGGAGTACAGCCTATCTTGCTGCCCACGCTGTATCCTGATCCATCACCGGCATGAGCCGGAATATCACATATAAAAAGGGAGATTATTATGAAAACGATCAACATTGCCATTGACGGCCCTGGAGGGGCGGGCAAAAGCAGCATTTCCAAGGCGATCGCCTCGGACCTTGGCTTTATCCATGTGGACACCGGTGCGATGTACCGTGCGATCGCACTCTATGCCGTGCGCAACGATTGCACCGAGCCCGACAAGATCAAGGAACAGATCGACAACATCGACGTGGAACTGAAATTCATCGGCGGCGTGCAGCGTGTGATGCTGTGCGGTGAGGATGTTACGGATTACATCCGCAGCCCCGAAGTCACGATGGCTGCTTCCAAGGTATCCGCTGTGCCGGAGGTCAGAGAGCACCTCTTTGAGCTCCAGAAGAAGATCGCTGCCGAGAACAATATCATCATGGACGGCAGAGATATCGGCAGCGTTGTCCTGCCGAATGCGGATCTCAAGATCTACCTCACTGCCTCTGCCGAGGAACGTGCATCCCGCCGCTATCTCGAACTGCGTGAGAAGCCGGACTGTCCGACCTATGAGGAGATCCTCGCCGACATCCAGCAGCGTGACTACAACGATATGCACCGTGAGATCGCACCGCTGACACAGGCGGAGGACGCTGTCCTGCTCGACACCACCAGCATGGGCTTCAATGAAGTTGTGGAGCACATCACGGCGATGATCCGTGAGAAGCTCGATTAGGAGAATGCCCTATGTATTATGTTGTGGTTGCCATTGTGCGGATGGCGATGCATATCTGGTTCAATCTGAAATTTGAGGGACGTGAAAATATCCCGAAGGAAGGCGCTTTTGTCTACGCCTCCAACCACCGCAGCAATGCCGACCCCGTGCTTGTCACCCTCGCAGGACGGGGGAGGTTCAGCTTTATGGCGAAGGTCGAGCTGTTCAAAAACAAGCTCTTTGCGTGGCTGATACGCTCACTCGGCGCCTTTCCGGTCGAACGTGGCACGGGTGATACCGCCGCCATTGACAAAGCCATTGATAACGTGAAAAGCGGCGTCAACCTCCTGATCTTTCCGGAGGGAACACGCAGCAAGGACGGCAGAGTGGGCAAGGGCAAGACCGGCGTCGCCCTCATCGCCTCCAAAGCACACGCAGATGTCGTGCCGGTCGGCATCAACTTCGAGGGAAAGCTGCATTTCCGCAGCAAGATCGTCGTTCGCATCGGCAAGCCCATCCCGGCAAGCACCTTTATGCTGGACGAGGGGCTGTCCGACCGGGATATGCTCCGTGCCCTCAAACGGGACGTGATGCCGCCGATCATGGACGGCATCAGGGCGCTCGTGGATGAGCCCCCGGCGCTGCCCCTGAACGAGGAACAGAAGGAGGAAGCATGATGGCAAAAATCACCGTTTCGGAATCGGCAGGCTTCTGCTTCGGCGTCAACCGTGCCGTACAGATGGTCTACCAGGCGCTGGAGGAGGGCAAAAAGGTCGCTACCCTCGGTCCCATTATCCATAACACGGACGTTGTCAATGACATGATCGCCCGTGGCGCACGGATCATTGATGACGTGTCGGAGCTGGAGCCGGAGGAATATGTTGTCATCCGCTCGCACGGCGTCGGCAAGGATACCTACGATGCCATCGAAAAGCTCGGCAATCCCGTCATTGATGCGACCTGCCCCTTTGTCTCCCGCATCCACAAGATCGCTGCGGAGAAAACGAAGGAAGGCTATTATATCCTGATCGCCGGAGATGAGGATCATCCGGAAGTACAGGGCATCGTTGGACATTGTGACGAAAACTTTTTCGTTTTCAAAGACCAATTTGTGCTTGATGCTTATTTTCAGGAAAATCCGCAGAAAAAGCTTGCAATTATCTCGCAGACAACGTATAATAATATAATATGGGGAGAGTGTTTGAAGGTTCTTCCTGAAGATGATCCGAATATCGTCGTCTATGACACAATCTGTACTGCAACAGAACAGCGGCAGACGGACTCGGCAGCACTTGCCAAGCAGTCCGATCTGATGATCGTCATCGGAGGCCGTCACAGCTCCAATACCGTGAAGCTGTTTGACATCTGCTCGCACTATTGCAGGACGTATCATATTGAGAATGCGGACGAGCTTGACACTTTAGACCTATCTAATGCCGAACATATCGGCATTACGGCTGGTGCTTCCACACCGGCTCATATAATTAAGGAGGTAGTAACAACCATGGAAGAAATTCTGAACAAGGACAACAATCTGGAGGAGGACTTCGATTTCGCTCAGGCACTGGACGAATCCTTCAAGAAATTACATACGGGGGCAAGAGTCAAGGGCATCGTTATGTCTGTCAACAACAGCGAAGTCATCGTTGATCTGGGCGCAAAGCAGACCGGCAGCGTACCGGCATCTGAGCTGACCAACGATCCTTCCGTAAAGCCGGTTGACATCGTGAAGGAAGGCGACGAGCTCGATCTGATCGTCATCAAGGTTTCCGATCAGGACGGTATCGCAACCCTGTCCAAGAAGCGTGTTGACGAGCAGGCAGGCGTTGAGAAGGTGATCGAGGCTAAGGAAGCCGGCACTGTTCTCGAAGCACAGGTTTCTGCTGTTGTCAAGGGCGGCGTGAACGTATTCTACGAGGGCGTTCGCATCTTCATCCCGGCATCCCAGACCGGTCTGCCGAGAGAGGCATCCCTCGATGGTCTGAAGGGTCAGACTGTCAAGTTCATCGTAATCGAGGCTCCGGAGCGCCGCAAGAGCGCTGTTGGTTCCATCAAGGCTGTTAACCGCAAGGAGAAGGAAGCTGCTAAGGCTAAGTTCTGGGAGACTGCTGAGATTGGCAAGGAGTACGTGGGCGAGGTCAAGTCTCTGACTTCCTACGGTGCATTCGTAGACCTCGGCGGTATCGACGGCATGGTTCACATTTCCGAGCTGTCCTGGAACCGCATCAAGCATCCGTCTCAGGTTGTATCTGTTGGTGACACCCTCAAGGTTTACATCAAGGATCTCGACCGGGAGAACGACCGCATTTCTCTGGGCTACAAGAAGGCTGAGGACAATCCGTGGGAGAAGTTCAAGTCTGAGTACCAGGTTGGCGATATCGTAGACGCTAAGATCGTATCCATCACTTCCTTCGGTGCATTCGCACAGATCATCGACGGTGTTGACGGTCTGATCCACATCTCTCAGCTCGCTGACCGCCGTGTAGAGAACGTTAAGGACGTTGTTGCAGTTGGCGACGAGGTTACCGTGAAGATCACCAACATCGACATGGACAGCAAGCGCATTTCCCTTTCTATCAGAGAGGCTATGGACGAGGCTGACTATGAGGATGAGGCTGACGAGGACTAATTCCTGAATACATTGGCGCTGCCCTGTTTTTTGCAGGGCGGCGCTTTTTTTACTGCAAAGGGCTTTACTTTTGGCGGATTTTATGCTATACTAATACTATATTGCTTTTTGGAGGAACCCAGATGGATTCTAATCAGATCAGAAATTTCTGCATAATCGCCCATATCGACCACGGCAAATCCACACTTGCCGACCGTATTCTGGAAAAGACCCAGACGGTCGCACAGCGGGATATGGAGCAGCAGATCCTCGATAATATGGATCTTGAGCGTGAGCGTGGCATCACTATCAAGGCTCGTGCTGTCCGCCTGAATTACAAGGCGCAGGACGGGAAGAATTACACCTTCAACCTTATCGATACTCCCGGTCATGTGGACTTCAATTACGAGGTGTCCCGTTCCCTTGCTGCCTGCGAGGGCGCTATTCTCATTGTGGATGCGTCCCAGGGCATCGAGGCGCAGACCCTTGCGAACACCTACCTTGCCATCGAGCATGACCTTGAGGTCGTGCCTGTTGTCAACAAGATCGACCTGCCTTCCGCACAGCCGGAGGTCGTTTGCAAGGAGGTGGAGGACATCATCGGCATTCCGGCGATGGATGCACCTCGCATCTCTGCAAAGCTTGGCACCAACATCGAGGAAGTCCTCGAACGCATCGTGACCGACATCCCGGCACCCCAGGGTGACCCGGATGCGCCGCTGAAAGCCCTTATTTTCGACAGCTACTACGACAGCTACAAGGGCGTCATCATCTACGTGCGTGTCAAGGAAGGCACCGTCAAGGTCGGCGATACCATCCACCTGATGGCGACCGGGTCGGAGTTCACGGTCGTGGAGACCGGCTACATGACGACCGATCAGCTCGTCAATACCGGGACGCTCTCTGCCGGCGAGGTCGGCTATATTGCGGCTTCCATCAAGAGCATCGGCGACACGCAGGTCGGTGATACCGTCACGACTGCCGAGAATCCCTGCGAGGAAGCCCTTCCTGGCTACCGTAAGGTCAACCCGATGGTGTACTCTGGTATCTATCCGGCGGACGGCGCCAAGTATGGCGACCTCCGGGATGCACTCGAAAAGCTGCGCCTGAATGACGCTGCGCTGTCCTTCGAGCCGGAGACTTCCATTGCATTGGGCTTTGGATTCCGCTGCGGCTTCCTGGGACTTTTGCACATGGAGATCATCCAGGAGCGTCTGGAGCGTGAGTACAACCTCGACCTCATCACGACCGCACCGAGCGTAATTTATAAGGTCACACTTACGGACGGCACCGTGCAGTATATCGACAACCCGACAAATTATCCAGATCCTGCTACCATTTCCGTTGCGGAGGAGCCGATGGTCAAGGCGGATATTCTCGTGCCGCAGGAATACGTCGGCAATGTCATGGAGCTTTGCCAGGACAGACGTGGCACGTTCAAGGATATGCAATATCTTGATGAGACGAGAGTTACGCTCAAATACGAGCTGCCGCTCAACGAGATCGTGTATGACTTCTTCGATGCCCTCAAATCCCGGACAAAGGGCTATGCATCGTTTGATTACGAGCTGATGGGCTATGCGCCCTCGAAGCTCGTCAAGCTCGACATCCTGCTCAACGGTGAGATCGTCGATGCCCTGTCGTTCATCGTCCACGCTGACAAGGCGTATGCAAGAGCACGCAAGATCGCCGAAAAGCTCAAGGACAACATCCCACGCCAGCTCTTTGAGGTGCCGATCCAGGCAGCCATCGGCGGCAAGATCATTGCCCGTGAGACCGTCAAGGCGATGCGCAAGGACGTGCTTGCCAAGTGCTACGGCGGCGACATCACCCGTAAGAAGAAGCTCCTCGAAAAGCAGAAGGAAGGCAAGAAGCGTATGCGTCAGCTCGGCACGGTAGAAGTGCCGCAGGAGGCGTTTATGAGCGTGCTGAAGCTGGATGAGTGAGTTGATCTGCACACCAGACAATGGCTGCAAATTATCTTGTGTGCTGTGGGGAAAGCATCTGGATGTGAGGATCCATGCTGACCTGGTGACAGCACAGCGGTGTATGGATAGCATTCAGGAAAAGCTTAGCCGTATCGAGCGAAACCGGGAAAAACTATCCCAGATCTTGTATGCGGAAATGGCGGAATACTGTGACGGTGAAACGCCGGAGCAGTTTGCGGCAGCACTGTATCTGACTCGTGTATATGTGGATATTTATCGGGATGATACCGTCTGTGTATGCTTTACCGTCAAAAGCAGGCGGAGGTATACAATCGATGCAGAACGGGATTTTGAACTGCATCATGATAATAGCTTGGAATAATAGAAAGGTGAAATCCATGAAATTTGAATGCCCCCATTGTCATGAAAAGACCTTTAGTCCCTTGCAAAAAGCCCTCTGCGGCTCCTACAGGGGCATGGGCAAGCCCTGCCCGAAGTGCGGCAAACGTGCGACAAACGGAATGACTGGCATCTACTTCCAGTCGGTGACGTCCATTGTCATGATCGTTGCCATCATCACCATCTACCTCAAAGCCACCGAAAAGGTGCAGTCGAGCATCATCATTGCCTGTATCATCGCCGGCTATTTTGTGGTGAATTTCCTGTTTAATATGTTCTTTGGCAAGCTCGTCGAGCCCATCCGCACGATGAAATGACGGGACTGTATTTCCACATCCCGTTCTGTGCGAAGAAATGCCCGTACTGCGACTTTTATTCGGTTTCCTACCACAAGGATACAGTGCAGCAGTATGTGGATGCGATCATCCGGAACCTGCGGCATTACAAGGGAGCAGTTAAGGACGTGGACACGCTCTATTTCGGCGGCGGTACGCCTTCGCTTTTGAGCACGGCGCAGATCGGGGCGATTCTGGACACCTGTGCAGAATGCTGTTCCGTCCAGCCCGATGCTGAGATCACGCTCGAATACAACCCCACCCGCAAGGCAGGGAACTACCTCCGGGAACTGCGAAAGCTCGGTATCAACCGGCTTTCTGTCGGGACGCAGAGCTTCTCGGACGAACAGCTCCGGCTTTTAGGACGCACCCACACGGCGGAGGACAATCGCCGGACGGTGCTTGCAGCGGTCGAGGCAGGATTCACGAACATCTCCTGCGACCTCATGCTTGCCACGCCCGATCAGTCGGCGGAAACGCTCTCGCAGACACTTGATGCACTCACAGCACTCCCCATCACCCATGTTTCGGCGTATATGCTGCAAGTTGAGCAGGGAACACCGCTTTCGCAGAACGAGGGGCTTCTGGCACGCTGCCCGGACGATGATGCGACAGTTGACCGCTATTTGCAGGCGGTTCGCACGCTCGATGCGGCAGGCTTCCGGCAGTACGAGGTGTCGAGCTTTGCTAAAAACGGCTTTGAGAGCCGGCATAACTGTAAATACTGGCTGGGTGAGGATTACCTCGGCATCGGCGCCGGGGCGCATTCCTGCTTTCAGGGCAGGCGCTTTTGCGTCCCGAAGGACGTGGCGGCGTTTCTTGCCGCTGACAACCAGCCGACAGAGCTCCTCGATGCACACCCCCTTGACCGGGAGGAACGGCTGATGCTCGGACTCCGACTGACGAAGGGTGTCGCACCGGATGCGCTGTCTGCAAACGCCAAAAGCCGCATCCCCATGCTCGAAAATGCCGGATATATCTGCAAAAATCCAACCGGAAACATCTCTCTGACCCCTGAAGGCTTTGCCGTGTCCAATGCCGTGATCGGGGCGCTGATCGAATAAAATCCCCATCCCTTTGCTGTGTGAACTGACCCCAAAAAGATAGACAAACTTTTCAAAGAAATCTTATGCAAAGCGACTAAGAGAGATCTTGGTCGCTTTTGCTATGC